>JALYGL010000090.1 GCA_030777125.1 Actinomycetota bacterium | reverse complement strand
GCCGCGGCCAGGCGCTCGGCCCGCGTCGGACCGGTGCGCTCCTTCCGGGGACGAGCCGGCGCGGCATCGGCCGGCAGCGGGGCTGCGCCCTTGGGGCTGACCTTGGCCTGTGCCGGCCGGTTGGTCGCGCCCCCAGGTGGGCGCCGGCCCTTGCTCGACTTCTTCTTCTTGGGCGACATCCGGGGCTGGACAGTACCGCTGCCTAGCATGGCCTGGTGCTTCGCCCCGGCGACCCCGCTCCCTCGCTCTCGGCGCGCGACGTCGACGGCGGCGAGGTCGACGACCCGTGGCGGGAGGGCGCCGTGGTCGTGGCCTTCTTCAAGACCACGTGCCCGGTGTGCCAGATGACCGCGCCCAAGGTGCAGGCCATGGCCGATGGTGGCGCGCGGGTGGTGGCCGTGGGGCAGGACCCGCGCCCCACCCTCGTGGCCTACCGCGACCGCTTCGGGCAGAGGGTGCCGACGGTGTCCGAGGCCGCCCCGTACCCGGTGTCCAACGCCTTCGGCGTGGCCGCGGTGCCCACGCTGTTCCTCGTCGGGCCCGACGGCGTGGTCTCCGACGCGGTGGGTGGGTGGGACCGGGAGGCGTGGAACCGGGTGGCCACCGCCGCCGGCGGGGGGCCGGTGTCGGCCGACGGGGACGGGCTCCCCCTGTTCCGGCCCGGCTGAGGGAGCCGCAACCGCCACTGACCCGGTCGGGTCAGCCGCCTGCGTGGCCCGGACGCTCAGACCGGTCCGGTGCCGTGCTGGGGCTCCAGCATGGGTTCGGGCGGGATCGGCGCCATGGCCGGGTCGGGGTCTCCCAGCGCTGCGACGAGCTCCGGCCGGGACAGCCGCAAGACGATCAGGACGGCTGCGAACAGCGCGGCCGTGCCGGCGGTGACGGCCCGCAACCCCACCCTGTCGCCCACGAAGCCCTGAAGAACCGCTCCCACGGGGTAGATCGTGCCCAGGGCGACGAGGTACAGGCTCAGGATCCGGGCCCGCATGGCCTTCGGCGCCCGGAGCTGGACCACCGTCCCCAGCCCGGAGAGGACACCGATGTAGCCGGCCCCCACCGCGGCCAGGGCCGCGGTGGCGAGCAGAAGCGTCGGAGCGAGGGCGTAGGCAACCAGCAGGCCAGGAAGCACGGCCAGGTTCCACAGCAGGACGCGCCGGCGGCCGTACCGGCGGGCCAGCGAGGGGAGCACCAGTGCGCCGGTCACCGCTCCCACCCCCTGGGCGGTGATGAGGACCGACGTGCCCGCCTCGCCGGCGTCGAAGAGCTTGAGCGCCACCGCCGGGATCAGGGCGATGAACGGCGACAGGAGCAGGGCGGTGACGGCGATGGCCAGGATGGCCGCGCCGCACCCGGGCTCGTCCCGGGTGGCGCGGGCGCCGGTGAGGATCCGCCGCCAGAGGCCGCCGCCTTCGCTGTCGGGCGGCGGCGGTGGGAGGCGCACCAGCAGCAGGGCGATGATCACGGCACCGAACGAGGCCGCGTTGACGGTGAACGCCCACGAGTACGAGCCCACGGCCAGGATGAGGCCGGCGACCGCCGGGCCGAGGATGCGGCCGACGTTGTACTGGGCCGAGGACAGGGAGATGGCGCCCAGGAGGTCGTCGGGCTCGACCAGGTCCGGGAGGATGGCCTGGAAGGCGGGGATGACGAGGGCGGTCATGCAGCCGCCGCCCAGCACGACCAGGGTGACCAGGCCGGGCGTGGCCGAGCCGGTGGCCACCAGGACCGCCAGCACGACGGCGAAGAGGGTCTCGCCCGCGATGGCCACCAGCAGGAACCGGCGACGGTCGACGCGGTCGGCCAGGGCCCCGCCCACCGGCGACAGCAGCCCGATGGGCAGGAAGGCGGCGGCCGCCACCAGGCCGGTCCAGGCCGCTCTGCCGGTCATGTCCGTGACCAGGATGCCCACGGCCACCGTCTGCACCCACGAGCCGACGTCGGACACCAGCGCCGCCGCCCACACCAGCGCGAACCGGCGCTGGCGCAGCGGGCGGAGGGAGGCCAGCGACAGGAGGCCGGGCCGCCGGCTCACGGGGCGGCGTCGGGCCCGGTGGCGTACCGGGCCTCCAGCCGGTAGTGCTCGTCCAGAGAGACCACTCGGTTGAACTGTTCGAAGGTGGTCAGCATCTCGAGGTGGTCGCGCAGCGTGCCCTCGTCGCGAAGGACGCCGTAGGCGTCGGCCACGCTCCGGGCGGCGGCGAACAGGCCGGTCAGGGGCGAGACGATCAGGTCGTAGCCCAGGTCGTGGAGCTGGGCCGGCGTGAGCAGCGGCGTCCGGCCGGCCTCGATCATGTTGGCCACCCGGACCACCCCCGGGGTGGCCTCCGCCACCGCCTCCAGCTCGGCGATCGACTCCGGCGCCTCGACGAAGACGGCGTCGACGCCCAGCTCGGCCGCGGCTCGGGCCCGCCGGCACGCCTCGTCCAGGTGGACAGCCGACCGGGCGTCGGTGCGGGCGACCACGAACAGCCGGTTCCGGGCGTCGAGCGTGGCCTGTAGCTTGGCCAGCCACTCTTCGGCCGGCACCACCCGCTTGCCGGCCATGTGGCCACACTTCTTGGGCCACACCTGGTCCTCGAGGAAGATCCCGGTCGCCCCGGCCGCCTCGAACTGCTCGACGGTGCGGATGGTGTTCAGGGCGTTGCCGTGACCGGTGTCGGCGTCGACCACCACCGCCGTCTGCGGCACCGACCGGCACACCCGCCTGGCCACGTCGGTCATCTCCGTACCGGTGAGGTAGCCGAAATCGGGCAGGCCCAGAAGCGTGGCCGACGTGGCGTACCCCGACAGGAAGCACACCTCGAACCCGGCCGCCGCGGCCAGGCGGGCCGAGAGAGCGTCCCAGACGCCGGGCATGACGACCGTGGCCCCCGACGCCAGAAGGTGGCGGAGCCGGTCGCCGTCCATGGGACTGGCAGCGTAGCGACGGGCCCGCGTTTCCCGCTCAGGGGCCGCTCGGGCCCTGCCGCCGCGTCGTTACGGGACGGTGGTGGTGCTGAGCCCGCAGACCTTCTCGGCGTACGCGCTCAGCCGCTGGGTGGACGCCTGGACCTCGGGTCGCTGGAGGCCGGAGACGGCGTCGGGTGGCATCTTGGTCAGGTCGTAGTTCACCCGGGCCAGCTGCTGGAAGAAGGCAGTGGAGGCGGCGGCGACCACCTGGACGTCGCCCTTGATCTCGTTGGGGGCTGCGGCCTGGGCCTCCCTGATGGCCGTCTCCGCCTCGTTGGCCAGAGCCCGTAGCTGGGTGGGGTCGCTGGTGGCCACCTTGTCGAGGCGGTCCCGGTAGGAACGGGCCAGCCCACAGAACCGCTCGCTGCCCTCACCGGTGAAGTTGGTGTCGATCGAGCCGGGGGTGGCCGTGCCCACCGTGGTGGTCGTCGTGGCGCCCGCGGGCTCGGCGTCGTCGGAGTCGCCGCCACACCCGGCCAGCAGCAGGGTGAGCACGACCATGGTCAGCAGCGCTCGACGCATCAATGCCCTCCGGATTCGGCGCTGTCGAGAGCACCGGCCAGCGTGTTCCAGGACAGCGTCGCGCATTTGATGCGCACCGGGAACTTCACCACTCCCTTGAGTGCCTCGAGGTCGCCCAGGGCCACGCCGGGATCGGGGGACACCGCCTCCGACACCTCCTGGCCCTCGCCGTCGAGACGGTGCTCGTGGATGGACATCATGGCCTTGAACGCCCGGATCACCTCCCGGGTCTCCTCGGTGGTCCGGCCCTTGACCGCGGTGGTCATCATCGACGCGGAGGACTGGCTGATGGAGCATCCCTGGCCGTCGATGCGGATGTCGCTGACCACGCCGGACGGGTCGAGGTCGACGTACACGATCACCTCGTCGCCGCACAGGGGGTTGAAGCCCTCCACCCGCAGCGCGGGCGGCGCCGGCAGGTCGCCCCGGTTCCGGGGGTTGCGGTAGTGGTCGAGGATGATCTCCCGGTAGAGGTCTTCGAGCGGCACGGTGCGACCCTAGGCGGGGAGGAACAGCTCGGAGGCGGCCACGAGCCCCTCGATCAGGGCGTCGACGTCCGATTCGTCGTTGTACACGTAGAACGACGCCCGGGCCGTGGCCCCGACTCCCAGTCGGCGCATGAGCGGCTTGGCGCAGTGGTGGCCGGCCCGGATGCAGATACCGGAGGAATCGAGCACCTGGGACAGGTCGTGAGGGTGGATGCCCTTGTAGCCGAAGGAGAGGACGCCGCCGCGGGCATCCGGATCGGTCGGGCCGTGGACCGTGAAGTCGGCGCCGAAGCGCTCGTCGAGGGCCTGCACGGCGTACCGGGTGAGGGTCTGCTCGTGGCGCCGGACGTCGTCGAGGCCCAGGTTCGTCAGGTAGTGGACGGCCGCGGCCAGGCCGATGGCCTCGGCGATGGGTGGGGTGCCGGCCTCGTACTTCCACGGGATCTCGTTGGCCACCCAGCCGTCGAGGCGGACGTCGCGGATCATCTCGCCGCCACCGAGGAACGCGGGCAGTCGCTCGAGCAGGTCCTCCCTGCCCCACAGGACCCCTATGCCGGTGGGCCCGCACATCTTGTGGCCCGAGAAGGCGATGAAGTCGCACCCGAGCTCGCTCACGTCGGTGGGCATCTGGGAGACGTACTGGGCTCCGTCGACCAGCAGGAGGGCGCCGGCGGCATGGGCCGCGTCGGCGACGCGCCGTACCGGGTTGACGGTGCCGAGCACGTTCGACATGCCCGTGATCGAGACCAAGCCGACGCCGTCGAGCAGGCGGTCGAGGTCGTCGAGCACCAGCCGTCCACCGTCGTCGACGGGCAGGAACCGCAGCTCCAGGCCCTGCTCCTCCCGGAGCATGAGCCAGGGGACGAGGTTGGCGTGGTGCTCCATCTCCGACAGCAGGACGGCGCCGGGTGGGCTGGAGCCGCGGTGCCACACCGAGGCGACCAGGTTGATGGCCTCGGTGGCGTTCTTGGTGAAGACGACGCCTCGGGGCGACGGGGCCCCGATGAACCGGGCCACGGTGGCCCGGGCACCCTCGTAGGCGGCGGTCGCCTCCTCGGCCAGCGTGTAGACGCCCCGGTGGACGTTGGCGTGCGACGACTCGTAGTACCGGTCCATGGCGTCGAGGACGGCCCGGGGCTTCTGGGAGCTGGCCGCCGAGTCGAGGTAGACGAGGCGGTGGCCGCCGATCTCCCGGTCGAGGATCGGGAAGTCCTTCCTGACCGCGGCGACGTCGAGGGTCACACCGGTGGCGACGGCGCTCGCCAGGCGTCGTACCCCTCGGCCTCGAGCCGGTGGGCGAGCTCGGGGCCACCGCTGTCGACGATCCGCCCGTCGACCAGGATGTGGACGACGTCGGGCTGGAGGTACTGCAGTATCCGCTGGTAGTGGGTGATCACCAGCACGCCGAGTTCGGGCCGGTCGGCGCGCACCTCCTGCACGCCCTTGGCCACGATCTTGAGGGCGTCGATGTCGAGCCCGGAGTCGGTTTCGTCGAGGACGGCGAACTCCGGCTCGAGGATCGCCATCTGCAGGACCTCGTTGCGCTTCTTCTCCCCGCCGGAGAACCCCTCGTTCAGGTAGCGGTCGCCGAACGACGGATCGATGCCGAGGCGTCCCATCCAGTCCATGATCGACAGCCGCAGCTCCAGGATCGACAGGTCGATCCCCTTGCGGGCGGAGAGGGCCTGGCGGAGGAACTGCACGACCGAGACCCCGGGGATCTCCTCGGGGTACTGGAAGGCGAGGAACATGCCCGACTTGCCCCGGACGTCGGTGGACCAGTCGGTGATGTCCTGGCCCCTGAACACCAGCCGACCGGCCGTGACCTCGTAGTCGGGGTGGGCCAGCAGGGTGTTGGCCAAGGTGGACTTGCCCGAGCCGTTGGGCCCCATCAGGGCGTGGACCTCGCCGGGCAAGACGGTGAGATCGACCCCCTTGAGGATCTCCGTGTCCTCCACCTTCACCCGCAGGCCCTCGATCTGGAACATCGGCGCTGCCATCACCTCACATTACCACTACGGCCATAGGAGTAATTGGTTGCCGCCGGGTGACTTCTGGCGATCGTCCCCCCTCGGCGGTGTACTGGCGCGAAAAGATCGCGTGCGTGGGAGAGGGGACCGCGTACGCGGCCGCAGTGGTGCTGGCCGCCGTCTTCCTCCGGGCGGCGACGGCCAAGCTGGCCCGTCCGGGCGACGCCGCCGGCGCCTTCCGCGGCCTGGGCCTCCCGGCAGCCGACGTCCTGGCCCGCGCCGTGCCGGCGACCGAGTTGGTCCTGGCCGCCGTCCTGCTGGCCGCCCCCCGAGCCGGCGCAGCCGCCGCCCTGATCGTCCTCGTGGCGTTCTCCATCGTCGTCGCCCGGGCCGTCGGCGCCGGTGTGGCCACCCCGTGCGCCTGCTTCGGGACATCGACGGCCGAACCCGTCTCGGGCACCGACCTGGTCCGCAACGGGCTGCTCGGCGTCCTCGCCGCCTGGGCGCTGCTGGCACCCCGGCCGGTGGTCCCGGAGCCGGAGGCCGCCGCCGCGGTCGCGGCCGCGGTGGGCACCGGGTACGCGGTCCTGGCGCGGTGGCGACGCCGGCGGGGCCGGGCCTGACCCGGCCGAAGGTCGCTACGCTCGCCCCCCGATGGCCGATCCCTGGACGTTCACGGGCGCCAACGCGCCCATAGGCGGGCCCGACGGCACCGTGACCCTGGTGGAGGGCTCCGCCTTCTGCATCTCCGGGCGCAGCGGCGACATCCGCCCGGATACGGCCCAGGGCATGTTCTTCCGCGACACCCGTTTCCTGTCCCAGGTCGAGCTCTGGGTGAACGACCACCGCCCCGAGCCCCTGGCCGCCGAGCACACCACCCCGTTCTCGGCCACGTTCGTGTCGCGGGCCCAGACCTCCCAGGGCCAGGCCGACAGCAGCCTCATGGTGTTCCGGTACCGCTACGTGGGGCGGGGCATGCGCGAGGACCTGGTCGTGCAGAACTACGGCGAGGAGCCCGCCTACTGCTCGGTCGAGCTGCGCTTCGGGGCCGACTTCGCCGACCTGTTCAGGGTCAAGGAGGGACGGGTGAGCGGTGACGGCGACGTCGACCTGGAGTCGTCCCGCTCCCTCCTCGTCTTCGGCTACCGGAAGGGGGCGACGTCCAAAGGCGTCCGGATCGCCCTGAGCGAGCCGGCCCAAGTGATCGCCGACGTGGCCGCCTTCGAGCTGGTGATCCCTCCCCGAGGCAGCTGGAGCACCTGCATCCAGCTGACGCCGGTCATCGAGGGCGACCAGATCGAGCCGCGCTACGTCTGCGGGCGCCCGGTGGAGGACGCCATGCCGCAGCAGCGCCTGGAGAAGTGGCGCGAGGCGGTCCCCGCGGTGGAGACCGACTACGACGACCTGCGCCTGATCCTCGACCGAAGTGCCGAGGACCTGGGCGCGCTGCGCATCTTCGACCCCGACTTCCCCGAGCGAACGGTGGTGGCGGCCGGCGCCCCGTGGTTCATGACCCTGTTCGGGCGCGACTCGCTGCTGACGTCGTGGATGGCGCTCACCGTCGACCCCGACCTGGCCAAGGGCGTCCTGCAGACCCTCGCCAGGTTCCAGGGCGCCACCGTCGACCCCCGCAACGACGAGGAGCCAGGCCGGATCCTGCACGAGATGCGGTTCGGCGACGCACCCTCTCTGTCCCTGGGCGGTGGCCGGGTCTACTACGGGTCGGCTGACGCCACCCCTCTGTTCGTGATGCTCCTGGGCGAGCTGCGCCGGTGGGGGTTGGCCCCCGACGTGGTCGACAGCCTTCTGCCGTCGGCCGACCGGGCCATGGCGTGGATCGACGAGTACGGCGACGGCGACGGCGACGGCTACGTGGAGTACCAGCGGGCCTCCGACCGGGGCCTGGCCAACCAGGGGTGGAAGGACTCCTGGGACGCCATCCGCTACGCCGACGGCCGCCTGGCCCGCGCACCCATCGCCCTGTGCGAGGTGCAGGGGTACGTCTACGGCGCCTACCTGGCTCGGGCCCACTTCGCCGACGAGGCGGGCGACACCACCACCGCGGTGCGGTACCGGACCAAGGCGACCGACCTCAAGACGGCCTTCAACCGTGACTTCTGGCTGGAGGACCGCGGCTACTTCGCCATGGGCCTCGACGGCGACAAGCGGCCCATCGACGCCCTGGCGTCGAACATGGGGCACTGTCTGTGGACGGGCCTGGTCGACCAGGACAAGGCCGCTCAGGTGGCCGCTCGTCTGCTGTCGCCCGACATGTTCAGTGGCTGGGGGGTTCGCACCCTGGCCCGCAACATGGCCGGCTACAACCCCGTGAGCTACCACGTCGGGTCGGTGTGGCCACACGACAACGCCATCATCGCCGGCGGGCTGATGCGCTACGGCTTCGTCGAGGAGGCGGAGCGGGTCATCCGGGCCATGCTCGAGGCGGCCGCCCTGCAGGGCCACCGCCTGCCGGAGCTGTTCGGCGGCCTGGGCCGCGACGAAGTGCCGTTCCCGGTGCCGTACCCGTCGTCGTGCCAGCCGCAGGCCTGGTCGGCGGCCTCGCCCCTGATGTTCCTGCGTACGCTGCTGCGCCTCGACCCATGGATCCCCCACGGCAAGGTCTGGATCTGCCCGCACGTGCCCGACTGGATCGGCGACCTGCGCGTGGCCCGGATCCCTCTCGCCGGCCACAGGGTCACGGTGGAGGTGCAGGACGGCAAGGTCGCCATCGACGGCCTGCCCCCCAGCATCGAGGTCGTCCGCACCCCCCGAGACCCCCTGACGGCTTGACGGTGGCGGGCACCCGGGCCGTTCGGTCGTAGTCCCGAGCGAGCCGGAGCGAAGCGCAGGCCAGACCAGGGACCTCGCCCGCCACTGCCGGCGGGGGCCCCGGCCCCGCCGGCCTCCGACCGGATCCGCCTGTATCGACGGCGGGCTCGACGCCCCCTACCAGCCGCGGTCGGCCCACTCCTGGAGGTGCGGACGCTCGGCCCCGATGGTGGTGTCGGCCCCGTGGCCCGGCATGACGACGGTGTCGTCGGGAAGGGTGAACAGCCGCTCCTCGATGGAGCGGAGGATGGCGGCGAAGTCACCGCCGTTCCCCCTGGTCTTGCCCGGCCCACCCGGGAAGAGCGTGTCGCCCGAGAGCAGCACGGGTGAGCCCTCGACCAGGAAGCACAGGGAGCCGGCGGTGTGGCCGGGGGTGGCGAGGGTCCGCACCCGGAGGCGCCCGATGTCGATGACCGAGTCGTCGTCCAGCACGAAGTCGTGCCCGGGCAGGCTGGGGGCGTCCGCCGCGCTCACCCCGACGGGGTAGCCGGCCCGCCGGAGGGCGGGGACGGCCTGGATGTGGTCCCGGTGCCCGTGGGTGGTGAGCACCCGTCGTACGCCCAGTCGCTCGCACAGCTGCAGGAGCAGGCGGTGTTCGTTGGCCGCGTCGACCAGCACGGCCTCCCCCGTCCCGGTGCAGCGGACGATGAAGACGTTGTTGTCGACGGGCCCGACGACGGCGCGGGTGATGGCGACCTGGCGGTCCTCGTAGTGGAGCGCGGCGGCGCCCATGGGGTGGAGTATGCCCCGTGCACTTCGGGCTGACGCGCGCCCAGGACGAGCTGCAGGCGTCGGTCCGGGAGCTCCTCGCCGAGGCGTCGCCGCCGGCGCGGGTCCGCCGGGTCATGGAGACGACCCACGGGGTCGACGCCGAACTGTGGCGGGCCATGGCCGGGCACGGCCTGCTCGAGCTGCCCACCTTCGTCGAGGTGGCCGTCGTGGCCGAGGAGCTGGGCGCGGCGCTGTCGTGCGTGCCGTTCCTCTCCACCGTTCTGGCCACCGCCCTCGGAGCGGCCGGCGCCCCGCTTCCGGCCGGCGTGCCGGCTGCGGTCGCTCTGGTCGACGACGCCGGGCGCTGGGACCGGCCGGGTGCTGCCGTCGACGCCACGCCGGCGGGCGACGGTTGGGCCCTCTCCGGTCAGGCGTCGTTCGTCGTCGACGGGATGACGGCCGGCGTACTGGTGGTGGCCGCCCGCACCGGCCCCGACATGAGCCTGTTCACGGTCGACGGCGACGCCTCCGGGCTGGTCCGGTCCCCGCTGGCGACGGTCGACCGCACCCGGCGGCTTGCCCGCCTGCAACTGCGGCGGACGCCCGCCCGGCGGGTGGCCTCGCCGCCCGGCGCCGCCGAAGCCGTCGAC
>JALYGL010000089.1 GCA_030777125.1 Actinomycetota bacterium | reverse complement strand
GTCCGCCGCCGCCCCCCGCGCTCAGCCGCCCGACCACCGCCCCCCGGCGGCCAGCGGCGACGGCGGCCCGCACACAGGCCGTGCCCGCGACCACCGCCAGCGGCAGGCCGAAGATGGTCATCATCGGTGCTCGAGCCACGTGAGGTCGGGCGCCGGGGCGCCCCCCAAGCGTGGCGGGCGAGAAGGCAGGGCGACGACATGGTCTTCGGTGGCCAGGAGGGCGGTACGCCCGTCGCTCTCTCCGGGAGCGTCGACGACCTCGGCCACGGCGACGACGCGCCGGGAACCCCCCGGCCGGCGGGCCACCTGGACGACCACGTCGAGGGCCGAGCCCAGCTGCGTGCGGACGGCGGCCAGCGGCAGGTTGACGTCGCCCATGAGGACCATGGTCTCCAGCCGGCGGAGGGCGTCGTCGGGGGCGTTGGCGTGGCATGTCGACAACGACCCCTCGTGCCCGGTGTTCATGGCCTGGAGCATGTCGAGGGCCTCTGGGCCGCGGACCTCGCCGACGAGGATGCGGTCGGGACGCATGCGCAGGGCGTTGCGGACCAAGTCGCGGATGCGGACCTGTCCGGCCCCCTCGGCATTGGCCGGCCTGGCCTCCAGGCGGACCACGTGGTCGCCCGGCAGGCGCAGCTCGGCCGCGTCCTCCACGGTGATCACCCGCTCGTCCGACGGAATGCAGGTGGCGAGGGCGTTGAGCAGCGTCGTCTTCCCCGCTCCCGTCCCCCCGGACACGATCACGTTGAGCCTCACCGCGACCATCCACGCCAGGAGGGCGGCCACCGCCGGCGGGGCGAAGGCGCCCAGCGGGACGGCCCGGGCACCGAACCGGCGCACGGTCAGGCACGGCCCGTCGAGCGCCAGGGGTGGCACGACGGCGTTGACGCGGGATCCGTCGGGCAGGCGGGCGTCGACCAGCGGCGACGACCGGTCGACCCGCAGCCCCAGGGGCGAGACCACCTTCTCGATCAGGTGCTCGATGGCACCCGCATCGAGGTCGAGGGGAACCCGCTCCAACCGGCCGCCCCGCTCCACCCAGACCCGGCCCGGTCCGTTGACCATGATCTCGGTGACGTCGGGATCGGCGAGCAGCGGCTCCAACCGGCCGAGCCCGTTGACCTCGGCCATGACCTCGGCGACCAGACGGCCTCGGCCGGCGGCGCTCACCAGCGGCGCCTCCTCGGCCACGAGTGACGCCACCCGGGACGCCAGTGCGCCGGTGCCGCCGTCGCCAGCCACCAGGCGGGCGTGGACCCGGCTCTTGACGCCGAGGGTGCCGCTGGCTGCAATCACGACGAACGGAGGTGCGCTCACGCTGCCGCGCGGAGGGCGCGCCGGAGCGCCCGAGGCACCCGGGTGGCCAGCAGCCCGGCGTCGACGGCCCGGGCCACGGCAGTGTCGTGCTCGACTTCGGCCCGGACGGGCACGCCGAGGACGTCCTCGACATCGTGGCGGGTGACCGCCCGTCCGGGCTCGGTGACGAGGATGACCCCCGACGGCCGGACCGGCGCCTCCAGCGCCCGCCGGAGGGCCAGGTAGCACGGTCGCAACACGAGCAGCGAGATGTTCGCCCCCGCGGCCAGCGCCAGCCCCGCACCCAACGCGGCCCGGCCACAGTCGGCCACGACGGCTCGCGAGTCGGCGGCCAGGAGCGTGGCCAGTAGCTCTCCCCGGGTCGCGTCAGCGCAGCGGTCGGGGTCGCCGGCTGTGGGGCCCGGACCGGCCCACGGCAACAGGCGCACGCCGGACGTGGCCTCGATCTCGAGACGGCCGAGGGCGTCGACCGGAGCGTCGGTGCCGGCGGCCAGCCAGTCGATCAGGCCGGGACCGGGAGGCGCAGGAATCCCCAACACGGCCGGGACGTCGCCGGCCAGGTCGGCCAGGACGACACCGGGCTCGGCGGCGGGACGACGGGCGGCGACCGTGAGGGCTAGCGCACAGGTGACGACGGTGGTGCCGCTGCCCCCCTTGGGCGACCAGCAGGCGATGAGCACTGAAACCTCCCCGGGCGCGTACAAACAAACCTCGGGGAAGAGATCGAGAGGACCATACCCCGCCCGACCCGACCGGGCAAGGGCTTTCCGCCGAAGTGGACCGCCGGTGTTAGGCGGTCTTCACCTTCTTGGCGGCGATCACACCGAGGGCGACCAGGATGACGAGGAGGATCAGCTTCTTCATGGCGTCACCCTAGCCGTCGGGCTCCGAGCGGGACCGGGGCCGGCGCGGGCGGGGTAGGGTCGGCGACGGAGGTGTCCGGGCTCCTGGTGGGCTCCCCCGCCTTCAAAGCGGGTGGGACGGGTGATCCCCGTCCGGCGGGTTCGATTCCCGTCCACCTCCGCTTTGGTCATGGCAGCGGCACCCGGGTCTTCGGACGTCGCCCGCTGCTGCCGGCGGGGGCCCGTGCCCCGCCGGCCCCACACACGTCGGCGCGCCCGCATACGGCCGGCTCAGACTGGGGCCGGAGGGCTAGACGGCGAGGAGGTCGCGGGCGCCGGTGTCGCTGGAGGGGTGGCGCAGCTTCGACATGGCCCGGGCCTCGATCTGGCGAATGCGCTCACGGGTCAGGTTGAAGTGCTCGCCGACCTCCTCGAGGGTGCGGGGCTCGCCGCGGTCGAGGCCGAACCGCAACCGAAGGATCTCGCGCTCGCGCTCGTCGAGAGGGCCGAGCAGCTTGGAGATCTCGTCGGGCAGGAGGGCGGTGGCGGCCACCTCGAACGGCGACTCGGCCGAGCGGTCCTCGACCACGTCGCCCAGCTCGGCGTCGCCGTCCTCGCGGAGGGGCTCCGACAGCGACAGGGGCTCGGCCGCGAAGCGCAGGGCCTCGGTGACCTTGTCCTCGGGCATCTCCACCTCGGCCGAGAGCTCCGAGAGGGTGGCCGGCCGACCCAGCTTCAGTTCCAGCCGGGCCCGGGCCTTCTGCAGGCGGGCCAGCGTGTCGCCGGCGTGGACGGGCAGCCGGATGGTGCGCCCGGTGTTGGCGATGCCGCGGGTGATGGCCTGGCGGATCCACCAGGTGGCGTAGGTGGAGAACTTGAAGCCCTTGCGCCAGTCGAACTTCTCGACCGCGTGCATGAGGCCCAGGTTGCCCTCCTGGATCAGGTCGAGGAGGGGCAGGCCGGAGGCCTGGTACTTCTTGGCGATGGACACCACCAGGCGCAGGTTGGACTGTACGAACGTGCGCTGGGCGTTGATGCCCTCCTGGGCCACCCGGCGCAGTTCGCGGCGGCGGGCCTGGGGAACGCCCGTGCCGTCGGTCTCTATCGACAGGCGCGCCTCGTTGCCCGCTTCGATGGCCTTGGCCAGGCGGACCTCGTCGTCCTTGGTAAGCAGCGGGTACTGCCCGATGTCGGTGAGGTAGAGCCGGACAAGATCTTCTTCGTCCCGCTCGACACGCTCCTTGGGCACAGTAGAACTTCCTCTTGTCGGCGATATTGGTTCAAACGCCGTGAAAGGCGCGAGAATTCCGGTCCGGGCGGTCCACGGTGTGGACCAGCGCCGCGTTGGTTACCTCCACCATACCTGGCCGGTCAACCCCTCAGCCCCCGTAGCGGTTGGTGATGGGCAGGCGGCGGTCCTTCCCGAACGCCTTGGGGCTCACCCGCACGCCGGGCGGCGCTTGGCGACGCTTGTACTCGGCCTTGTCGACCATGGTCACCACCCGGCGCACGAGGGTGGCGTCGAAGCCGGCGGCCTCCAGGTCGCCGACGGTGGTGTCGCCCTCCACGTAGGCCTCGAGGATCGGGTCGAGCTCCTCGTACGGGGGCAGCGACTGGTCGTCCCGCTGGTCCGGCCGCAGCTCGGCGGACGGGGGTTTGGAGAGGACGGACTCGGGGATGAGGTTGCGCCCGGCCCGCCGGTTGCGGTCGTGGCACAGCGCGAACACCAGCAGCTTGGGGACGTCCTTGATGACGGCGAAGCCACCGGCCAGGTCGCCGTAGAGGGTGGAGAAGCCGGCCGCCATCTCGCTCTTGTTCCCCGTCGCCAGAACCATCCAGCCGAACTTGTTCGACAGCGCCATCAGGATGGTGCCGCGGATACGGGCCTGGATGTTCTCCTCGGTGAGGTCCTCCTCCAGGCCCTCGAACGACTCGGCCAGCATCTCCAGGTAGGCGGCGTGGGCGGACTCGATGGGGATGACCCGGTGCTCGATGCCGAGGTTGGCGGCCAGCGCCTCGGCGTCGGTGTTCGAGGCCGAGCCCGTGTAGCGCGACGGCAGGAGCACGCCGTGGACGTGCTCCGGGCCGAGGGCGTCGACGGCGATGGCGGCAACCAGTGACGAGTCGACGCCGCCCGAAAGGCCGAGGACCACGTCGGTGAAGCCGTTTTTGCCGACGTAGTCGCGGGTGCCGAGGACGAGGGCCTCATAGACCTCGTGGGGGGACGGAAGGGGATCGGTGACGGGGTGATGGGGCGCGGCCGGCTGCTGCGCGTGCGGGTCCGGGGTGACCTCGACCTCGGGAAGCGGGGGCGCGCTGGCCCGGCCGCGAGGGTCGAGAAGGCGCTTGCGCCACACCGGGCGCACCTCCACGTCGACCACCATCACGGCCTCGACGAACTGGGGCGCCCGGGCGACGGTGCGGCCGTTGGCGTCCAGAACGAGCGACGCCCCGTCGAACACCAGCTCGTCCTGACCGCCGAGCAGGTTGACGTACACGAGCGCGCAGGAGGCGTCGGCCGCCCGCGTGGCCAGCATGCGCTCGCGCTCGGCCAGCCGTCCGGCGTAGTAGGGCGACGCGTTGAGGTTGAGGACCAGCTCGGCCCCGCCGGCGGCCTGCTCGGCGATGGGACCATCGGGCGCCCAGGCGTCCTCGCACACCGAGACGCCGACCTTCACCCCGCCGATGGTGAACAGGGTGGGCGGACCGTCGCCGGCGGCGAAGTACCGCTGCTCGTCGAACACCGAGTAGTTCGGCAGGATCCGCTTGCGGTAGGTGCCCTGGACGGCGCCGAGGGCGCACACCGCGGCGGCGTTGTAGAGGTCGCGTCCGGTGTCGACGAACCCGACGACCGCCGCGCAGCGGCCGGTGCGGGCCGCCAGCTTCTGGAGGGCGGCCTGGTTGTCGGCGATGAACCCGGGCTTGAGCAGCAGGTCCTCGGGCGGGTAGCCGGTGATGGCCAGCTCGGGGAACAGGGCCACGTCGCAGCCGCCCGCCTCCGCCCGCTCCAAGGCGCCCAGCATGCGGGCAACGTTGCCCTCGAGGTCGCCCACCACCATGTTGAGCTGGCATGCGGCGACCCTGAGCCGACCCATGTCGTCAGCCTATCGGCGACACTTGCGCCGGTGACCGGGCAACACTTCCCGCTGAAGGGGCCCGCACTCCGGGCCGCGGTCGAGCGTTCGGCCGTTCCGGCCGCGGTGACCGTCGCCGTCGAGCGGCTGGTGGACGAGTACCCGGGGCTGGACGAACGGCTGGAGGCCGAGGCCGGCCTGCGCCAGGCCGTGGTGGCGGTCACCGCCGCCAGCCGGTCGCTCACCGACCTGTGCCTGGCCGAGCCCGCCGCCCTCGACGTGCTCGCCGATCTCGACCGCCGGCTCACCGTCGAGCCCGACGTCGACGTCCCGGCGCTCCGGCGATGGAAGCGGCTCGAGCTGCTGCGCATCGCGGCGCGAGACCTGCTCGGCATCGACGACCTCCCTGTGGTCGGGCGCGCTCTGGCCCTGATGGCGACCGAGGTGCTGGAGGGGGCCAGCCGCATCGCCGATGCCGGCGGGCTGGCCGTCATCGGGATGGGGAAGTTGGGCGGCGCCGAGCTGAACTACGCCAGCGACGTCGACGTCATGTTCGTGGGCACCGACGGAGAGAAGGCGGCCCGAGCCGTGATCGACGTGGCCCGGACGTGCTTCCGGGTCGACGCCAACCTGCGGCCCGAGGGTCGGGACGGCCCGCTGGTCCGCTCCCTCGAGTCGTACGAGGCCTACTGGGACCGCTGGGCCCGGACGTGGGAGTTCCAGGCCCTGCTCAAGGCCCGGCCGGTGGCGGGCGACCCCGAGCTGGGCGCCAGCTTCCTGGAGCAGGCCCAGAAGCGGTTGTGGACGCGGCCGTTCACCGCCGACGACCTGCGCGCCGTACGGATGATGAAGGCGCGCGCCGAGGGCGAGCTGGCCCGCAAGGGCCTCTCCGACCGGGAGGTGAAGCGGGGCCGCGGGGGGATCCGCGACATCGAGTTCTCCGTCCAGCTCCTCCAACTGGTGCACGGGGCCCACGACCCCGCCCTCCGCTCGCCGACCACGCTCGACGTGCTGGCCGAGCTGCGGTCGGCGGGCTACGTCGACCCGGCGGACGCCCGTTCCCTCGACCACGCCTACCGGCTGCTCCGCACCGTCGAGCATCGACTCCAGCTGGTGCAGGAGCAGCAGGTGCACACCCTGCCGGCGAGCGACGAGGCCCTCGACCGACTGGCCCGGGTGATGGGCTATCGGGACACGCCCGACGCCCGTGCCCCCGAGCTGCTGCTCGAGTACCTGCGCAGCCAGCAGGCCGCGGTCC
Organism: Actinomycetota bacterium; assembly: GCA_030777125.1. Lineage (GTDB taxonomy): Bacteria > Actinomycetota > Acidimicrobiia > Acidimicrobiales > AC-14 > JALYGL01. The sequence goes on along the minus strand of JALYGL010000089.1, from coordinate 12,104 downwards.
GGTCCATCCACGAGCACCTCTTCTTCCGGCCCCTCCTCGACGCCCTCTCCGCCCGGCGGGACGCGCCCCCCGCGGCGGCGATGCCGGAGGAGGCGGTCGTCACCCGCCTCACCGCCTTCGGTTTCACCGACGCCGACCGCACCCGCCAGGCCCTCCGGGAGCTGACGAGGGGCCTCACCCGGTCGTCACGGCTCATGCAGCAGGTGCTGCCCCTGGTGCTGGGCTGGCTGGCGGACTCGCCGGACCCCGACCTCGGGCTCCTCGGCCTGCGGGTCCTCACCACCGGCGACCAGCAGGCGACCGAGCTCGCCATCGCCTTCCGAGAGTCGCCCGAGGCGGCCCGGCGGCTCTGCGTCCTCCTCGGCACCAGCCGCCGCCTGGGCGAGACCCTGGAGCGCAACCCCGACCTGATCCCCGCCCTGGGCCAGGCCGAGGGGCTGGCGCCGCGGTCGACCGCTGCCCTACTGGACGGGGCGACCACCGCGCTGGCGTGGCGGGGGGACGTGGAGGACCGCCAGCGGGCGCTCAAGCGGTTCAAGCAGCGGGAGGAGCTGCGCGTGGCCGCGGCCGACGTCCTGGAGCTGGCCGGGACGGGCGACGAGCAGGTGGCGGCCACCGGTACCGCTCTCACCGCCCTGGCCGAGGGGTGCCTCCAGGCGGCCCTGGCATCGGTCACCCCGGCGGTGCCGTTCGCGGTGATCGGCATGGGCCGGCTCGGCGGCGGGGAGCTCTCCTACGCGTCCGACCTCGACCTGTTGCTGGTGTACGAGGGGTCCACGCCCGCCGACTTCGAGGTGGCCGAGCGCGCCGCCGCCGCCCTGGTGAGGTTCATGGCCGGCGCCACCCCGGCCACGAGGGTCTACGAGGTCGACCTCGGCCTGCGCCCCGAGGGCAAGGACGGGCCCTTGGCCCGCAGCCTCGAGGGCTACCGGGCCTACTACGAGCGGTGGGCCCAGACGTGGGAGCGCCAGGCGCTGGTGCGGGCCCGCCCGGTGGCCGGCGACGCCGACCTGGGCCGGCGCTTCTGCCAGCTGGTCGCGCCGCACGTGTGGCGGGACCCGTTGCCGGAGGACAACGTGCGTGAGATCCGCCGCATGAAGGCACGGATCGAGCGGGAGCGCATCCCGCCCGGGGAGGACCCGCAGTTTCACCTGAAGCTGGGTCGGGGCTCGCTGTCCGACGTCGAGTTCACCGCCCAGCTCCTGCAGCTGCAGCACCGGGTCCCCGCTCCGGGGACCGTGGAGGCGCTGTCGCGTCTGGAGGAGGCCGGTGCCCTCGACCCCGCCGACCGGACGGTGCTGACGGAGGCCTATGTGTTCTGCGAGCGGACCCGGAACCGCTGGTTCCTGGTGAAGGGCTCGGCCGGCGACTCTCTCCCCACCCGGCCCGAGCTGCTGGCCCGGCTGGCCGGTTCGCTGGGCACCACGCCGACCGAGCTCCGGGAGGAGTACCGCCGGGTCACCCGTCGGTGCCGAACCGTGGTCGAGCGCATCTTCTACGGCAAGGACGACGGTTGACCGCTCCGCATCTTGAGCATATGGTTTGAGCGGATGGCTAAATCAGGCGCTTCGGGGGCGGTGGCCCGGTCGATTCGGGAAGGGACTCGCCAGCGGATCGTGCGGGCTGCCCTGGAGACGCTCAAGGAGCGGGGGTTCACGGCGACGAGCGCACGGGCCATCGCCGCCACCGGCGGGTTCAACCAGGCCCTGGTCTTCTACCACTTCGGCACCGTGAACGACCTGCTGCTGGCCGCGCTCGACTCCACCAGCGAGGAGCGGATGGAGCGCTATCGGGCGGCGGTGGGGACGGCGCACACGCTGGCCGAGCTCCTCCGGGTGGCCAGCGAGATGTACCGGGAGGATCTCGAGGGCGACCACGTCGCCGTGCTGGCCGAGTTGATCGCCGGGAGCTCGTCCTCCCCGGAGCTGGGGCCCGAGATCGCGGCCCGTATCGAGCCGTGGGTCACCTTCACCGAGGAAGCGGTCGCCCGGGTCCTGGCCGAGTCGGGTCTGAGCGACCTGGTGCCCAGCCGCGACCTGGCCTTCGGGATCGTCGCCCTCTACGTCGGTGTGGCCCTGCTCGCTCGCCTCTCGGACGACCGTTCCGAGGCCGAGTCGCTGTTCGAGTCGGGGACCCGGATGGCGGGGCTGCTCGGCACCATGTTCAGCTCCGCGTCCTGAGCGGTCAGGCGTTGCGGGCCGTCCACCGGAACGTCCGGGTGGCGACGACCACACCGACCACTCCCCACGCGACCAGCACCAGGAGGTCGCCGCCGCGTATGCCGGGGCCAGCGGTCGACGGGTCGAAGGCGTGGAGCAAGGCGTCGAACAGGTGCTTGACCGGGAAGAGGCCGGCGACCGTCTGCATGGCCTCGGGGATCTCCTCGGTCGGGATGAAGATCCCGGAGATGAAGTACAGCGGCAGGACGATGGCGTTGGTGACCGCCGGGGCCGCGTTCTCACTGGGGATCATGGCGGTCAGGGCGAACCCGAGCGTGCACAGCGACGCGGTGCCGACGAGCACGGTGAGCGCCACGCCGGGCAGCGTGCGGCCGGGCAGCTCGACGCCGTACACCAGACGGCCGAGCAGGGTCACCACCACCACCAGCAGGACGGACACGGCGCTGGCGGTGAGGATGCGCCCGGCCATGAACACCCACGGCGGCAGCGGCGTGCCCCGTACCCGCTTCAGGACGCCGCGCTCGCGCAGGGTGGTGAGCGAGATGGCCAGGTTGACGGTCGACGCCGAGAGCAGGGCGAGGGTGATGATGCCGGGGACGTAGTAGGTGGCTCCCTTCACCGTGTGCCCCTCGACCTCCACCGGCTCGTTGCCGAAGATGGAGACGAACAGGAAGAGGAAGATGAGGGGCAGGGCGACGGTGAAGAAGACCGCCGCCGGCTCCCGCCAGAACGTCTTCTGGTCGTACCGGTACTGGTGCAGCAGGAGCTGGAGCCGGGTCACGGGGTGCCCGTCAGGTCGAGGTAGACGTCCTCCAGGGTCGGTCGGACCGCTTCCAGGGGCCCGAGGTCCACGCCCTGCTCCACTGCCCACCCGCACAGCAGCGCCAGGTCGGCCACCGCCGTCTCCGTGACCAGCTCCAACCCGTCGCCGGCGTCGAGGACCCGGGAGGAAAGGGTGGGCGGCAGCTGGTCGGTGCCCGTGGCGGCCGGCAGTCGGAACCGAATGGTGGTGGTCGACGTCTGGCGGCCGCCGAGCTCGCCCGGCCGGCCCTCGGCCACGATGCGTCCGTCCTTGATGATGGCCACGCGGTCGGCCAGGGCCTGGGCCTCGTCGAGGTAGTGGGTGGTGAGGAAGACCGTCTTTCCCAGGCGGCGAAGGTTGGCGATCATGTCCCAGGCCCCCCGCCGGGCGGCGGGGTCGAAGCCGGTGGTGGGCTCGTCCAGGAACAGCAGCTCGGGGTCGCCGACCAGGGCGAGGGCCACGTCGAGCCGCCGCTGCTGGCCACCGGACAGCTTGCCGGCCCGCTTGCCGGCGTCGGCGCCCAGGCCGACCAGCTCGATGGTCTCGTCGACCGGACGGGGATTCGGGTAGTAGCCGGCGTAGAGGGTCACCGACTCACGCACGGTGAGCATCGGCTGCAGGTCGCACGTCTGTAGGACGATCCCGATGCGCGACCGCCAGCTGCCGGTGGCCTTGGCCGGGTCGAGGCCGAGCACCTGGACCTCACCCCCGCTGCGATCGCGGTACCCCTCCAGGATCTCCACCGTGGTCGTCTTGCCGGCTCCATTGGGCCCGAGGAAGGCGAACACCTCGCCCTCGTGCACCTCCAGGTCGACGCCGCGAACCGCATCGACGGCCCCGTACGACTTCCGTAGTCCCTCGACGGTGATGACGGCGCTCACCCCGCCGGTGTAGCAGACCCTCGCGGAGCGGGACGGGCACGGGCGTCGTACCGTTCTGTGCGGGTCCGGCATGCCGTTGCCGGAGGAACGCGGACGTTGATCATGGAACCGACGGAACAGCTCCCCATCATCTCGTTGATCTCGGTCGTCACCGTGGCCTACGGCGGGTGGGTGCCGGCCATGCCCATGCCGGCGTCCTGCTGGTGCTCTCGCTCCCCTACTTCCTGTACCTCGCTCGGACCGTGAGGGGACCAGCGGTACGGGCGGCTCCCGTAGAGATTCGAGGTTCGGCGTGGGCCCTCTGGGGTCCCCCCGCCGCCCTCGCCGGCGCCGTCGTCGTGGTCGCCGCCCTCATGCTGGGCTGGTCGGGCGAGGGCCCGGGGCGGGTCGACACGTGGACCGAGGCCTTCTTCGCCCGGCACCGCTCCGACGTCGCCCACCGGACGAGCGGTGTCTTCACCCGGCTCGGGGGCCGCGAGATCGTGGTGCCCCTCGGGTTCGCACTGGCCGCGGTGGTCGCCTACCGGCGTCGCTCCGTGCGGCCACTGGTGATGATGGCTGCGGTCTACCTCTTGGCCGCGGGGCCGGCCGCGTTCCTCAAGGAGTTCCTGCACCGGGCCGAGCCCGGGGACGTGGCCGGCGAACTCGGCCGCAGCTTCCCGTCCGGTCACACGACCCAGGCCGCCGCGGTGTACGGCATGGCCGCGCTGCTATGGGCCGAGGGAGCCTCCAGCCGGAGACGGCGAGTCGCCGCCGGGCTGGCCGTCGCCGCCTCCATCGTGGTCGGCGTGGCCATGCTGGTGCGCGGCGCCCACTGGCTGAGCGACGTCGTCGCCGGCTACGTGATCGCCCTCCCAGCGCTGGTCACGGTGGCGGCGGTGTCGGTTCTCGTCCGCTCACGGGACCGGGACGAGGGAATCCGGCCTGGAAGCCGGCCGGTTCCCAGACCTGGACCGCATCCTGAGCCTTGAAGAACACCCCACCGATGCCCTGCACCCGTTCCATGACCGGCATCCTCCCCGATCCGGGAGGCGCCCCCGGCGCCGGTGGCCAGCCCGACGTGTTCCGCCACCAATCGCCTGAGCCCGTCCACCTGCCACTTCGGATGGCGGCCACGACGGCGAGGCCGAGCGGCTCGTCTCCGGCCAGTGTCAGCGTCATCGCGGTGCGCCGCCCGGGTCGCGCCGGTGCCCGGCCTGGCCCGGTCGACGCGGTCGACCGGCGGGAAGACCACGCAGCCGACCTGGTCGTCGCGGCGGAGCACCCAGTTCGAGACGGCCAGGACCTCGCAGCCGGCGTATCCCCTGCCCGCGGCGAGCAACTGTGAACCAACGCCGGGAAAGGAATCGCACCCGGCACGGACGCGGGGTTCGTACACTGGCCCTGTGCGCGTCATCGCCCACCGCGGGCTCCGCGACGTCGACGTCGGCTGAGCCGACTTCGCACCGTATCGCCGGGTCGTGATCGACCTCGGCGCCGGTGACGGCCGGTTCGTCGTGCGCTGCGCGGCCGCCCACCCCGACTGACTCGTGGCCGGCGTCGACCCCAACGCCGCCGGCCTCTACGACGGGTTCCGACGAGCCCACAAGGCGAAGCTGTCCAACGCCCTCTTCGTCGTGGCGTCGGCCCAGGACCTCCCACCCGAGCTGCATGGAGCAGCCCATGAGGTCCGGATCCAGTTCCCGTGGGGATCGCTCCTGGACGCCCTCCTCGCCCCGGATCCGCAGACGATCGGTGCGGTCGCCGGTCTCCTCAGACCCGCGGGCGAGCTGAGCGTCCTGCTATCGATCGTCGAGCGTGACCGGATCGACGGGTTCGAGCGGCTGGACGAGCGCAGCGCCGCCCTGATGGCGCGCCGCCTCGTCGACGCCTGCGACGACCTGGTGTTGGACCGTTCCCGGATGGCGACGCCCGACGACGTCGCCGCCTCCCATTCCACGTGGGCCAAGCGGCTCGGGGTCGGCGGGTTCCGGGCGGCGTGGCTCCTTCAGTTCCACCGCCGGGGGACCTTCACCCTCCATCGCGGCCCAACCGGAGATGACGACACCGGCGGCGCTCAGGGCGCCGCGTCCGCTCCGTCGCCCGGCGCGTCGGGCTCGGCCTGGCGCCGTTCGCGTCGCTTCGACCATCGCGACAGGGCGACGAAGGCGACCACCGGGAAGAGCAGGAACAGGGCCTCGACGACGGCGCCGCCCGCGCCCCCGTGGGCCAGCACCACTCCGGTCATCCGCTGATGAGCAACTTCAGCGCACCCACCGTGAACAGCACCATGGCCGCGAGCAGCGGGTACTGCGAGCGGGTGGCGACACGGGATGGGAAGAGGACCAGGGCCCGGTCGTGGCCAGCACCACCCCGGCGATGTGCCCGCCGACGATGGCGACGACCTGCACCCAAGCGATGGTAGGCGAGCACGACGGGGACCAGCGTATGGATGAAGGCGGTGGCCAGCGCGCCGGTGTCGTGGTCGGGTGACGACCGGGCGGCGGTACGCATGGACGCGTAGTAGGCCAGAGCCACGACGCCGATGACTGCCAGCAGGCCCACCATCGTGACCGCGGCCAGCGGCCACCGGTCGAGGCCGCTGGTGAGCTCGAGCCACATCTCGCTCCGGCTGACGCCGTCGAAGGTGGTCGACCCCAGGGCCACCAGCACCACCGCCTCCGTGCCCGGTCTGGGTTCGAGCGACGTGAGGCCCGACAGCGGCGGCCGCAGGCGCAGCCGTCCCCCTGCGATGCCAAAGATCTGGGACGACACACCGGGATCCCTTCCGGCTCCCGCGGAGGCCGAGTCATGGCACTCCGTGTCGGGGTGGTGCCGCTTCTGCCGCCCGGATGGGGGGTAAGCCTCCACCGTGCGACGTCCGGACCTGGGGTCACTCCTCGCCCAGACCTCGGACGTAGAAGAGCTCCAGGAATCGGCGACGGGCGCATGGCAGACGTTCGTGGATTCGCTTCCTCGGGTCGGTATCGCTCTGGGCGTACTGGTGGCGTTCGTGATCGCCGGGCGGCTACTCCGCCCTCTCGTACGCCGACGGTTGGTGCGGCACCGCCCGCGCAGTTTCGCTCGTGTCTTCGCCAAGCTCACCTCCTCCACCATGACGATCATCGGGGTGCTACTGGCGGTCACCATCGTGTTCCCGTCGGTGCGGCCCGTCGACGTGTTGACCGGTGCGGGGGTGCTCACCATCGCCGCCGGATTCGCCTTCCAGGACATCCTCCAGAACCTGCTCGCAGGCATCCTCCTGCTCTTCCGTCAACCGTTTCAGGGTGGCGACCAGATAAAGGTGGGCGATGTAACCGGCACGGTCGAGGAGATCAACATTCGCGAGACCGTGATCACCACGTTCGACGGACGCCGAGTCCTGATCCCGAACGCCAAGGTGTACACCGATGTGATCCACGTGCAGACGGCTCACGAGAAGATCCGTTCGGACTTTGTCGTCGGGATCGCCTACGAGGCGGACATGGCCGCCGCGCGCGCCATCGCTACCGAAGCGGTGGCGAATGTTGAAGGGGTCCTCTCTGATCCGCCTCCCGAGGCGCTGTTCGTGGAGCTGGGCACGTCGACGGTTCACCTCGATGTGCTGTTCTGGTGCGACGCTCGTCAGCTCGAGATGCGTCGGACGCTCGCTGCGGCCATCGAAGCGGTGAAGACGGCGTTCGACGCCCATGGCATCGAGATGCCGAGCCAGGTGGTTGCCCTCCAGGCGACGTCCAGCTTGGCGGCCGCACTCCGTGGAGGTGAGGTAACGCCGGGCGGCAGCGTCGCCAATGGGCCGGTATCGCCGAGGCACAGCCCGACGCGCTCGACACCTTCCTGAGCCTTGGGCGTTCGAGCAGCCCTGGCATCCGACCTGGTTCAGGTGCTGGCGCGTCATCGCGCGGCTCTCCTGCGTCGTAGAGGTCGGGCGGCAGATGGCTCGCGACGCCAAAGAGCACCGGGTGACCGGGCTGGCCGCCGAGGTCGCCTTCTTCGCGCCCCTCAGCGTCGTTCCCGGCCTCCCGACCGTGGCCGCCGGCCTTCGGCCATAGGAGCGCAACGAGCACCCGTCACGGGACAGAGATCGATCAGTCTGGGCGGCCACGTGTACGGGGTGCGACCGGCACCGACCGAGGCTGCGACATCCTTGCCGGAGGCGTCCCGAAACACGCTCCTGATGACGTCGGCCAGCAAGAGCGGAGCGACCCCTCACAGCGGTGACCGGATCCTGAGAGCAGTCGTAAAAGAGCGGATCAGTCGCCCGCGAAGACAGGCGCGCCGAGGACACCAGGGGGCTTCAGTGCACCAGCTGCGACGGCGACCGGCGCTTCCTCCCGGCATCATCCGTCGACGCAGATGACCAGCACGGTGAAGTCCACGAGCCCACTCGGCAGCGCCAGGTCTTCCCGCGCTCCCTGCCCTCGCTGCTCTCGGATCTCGGCTAGCTCGCGTTCAGGTCCACCTCGGCAGGGACCAGGCAAGCTGGCGGCATGAGCACCGGTGAACCCCGATGGTGGCCCTCCAGTGGTGAGGAGCCGGATCCCCGCTGGACCCTCGCCAACGAGCGGACGCTGCTGGCATACGAGAGGACGGCCCTCGGCCTCTTGATCGCCGGTCTGGCGGTGGGCGGCAGCCGCGCCCTCGCAGAGACGCCGCTGTGGTTCTCCGTGATAGGGCTCCCGCTGATAGTCCTCGGCGCGGCGGTGGCATTCGAAGGGCGTCGCCGGTTCCTTAGGACTCAGAAGGCGATGAGAAACCGGGAACCACTCGGCGCCCCACCGGTAGCGAGATTTCTGCCCTGGGGCATCGCCGCCGTGGCAGCACTGGGGATGGGCGCGGTTATTGCGGAGCTTGCGTCCTCCGGGTGAGTAGGACGGCGCCACAGCTCTTGCGCCGGGTGGCTCTGGCAACCGACTTCCGCAAGACGTGCTCGTCCAAGCCGTCGTTGGACTGAGAAGCTGGTTGCACGCGTCATGGTACGGGGACCCACCGGTACCGTGTCACGGTGGGCCCGTTGAGGGTGGGTCGAGGGTCACCCATGGGGGGAGTACGTCGAGTCGACCAGCCGTGGACCGGGCTGCCGACACCCGGACACGTCGGCGCGCCCGGTGCGGTCTCAACATGCGACCTACCATCGTTCCCAGTTGGCGTCTGTGACCCGCCGGAGCCCCGTCACCCGTGTCGACGAGCCTCAGATCCTGTGTCCACGGGTGGCGCTCGCGGGCCATGGCTCGAGAGTCAGCGGACGGCAGTACCGGTGATCACGTGAGCCCGCCCGATAGCCGCAGGGGACGATGGATTGCCGTCGCGACGACCGCCCTTGCCGCGGCCATCGATCTGATCTACGGAGTCGAGGCATCGCTCATCGTTCCCCTGGTGTTCGGGCCCTTCGTCGCCTCGGCACTGGCGTCTGCTCGGGACACGGTCGCCATCGGCGTCATCGCCGTGGTTCTGGGAGTGCTTCTGGGCCTGACCGACGACACCATCGGCACGTCTCCCCATCTGGTCCGTGTCGCTTCCGTCGCCATCGGCAGTGGGTTGGCGATCTGGCTCGCGGTCGAGCGCCGCACGCGGGAAGCCAAGCTGCGATCCGTCAGCCATGTCGCCGAGGTGGCCCAAGAGGCGATCCTCCACCCGCTCCCGGAGGAGATCCGCGGAGTGCGCCTCGCCGCCCGTTACCTGTCCGCGTCTGCGGATGCCCAGGTCGGGGGCGACTTCTACGAGGCGTTGGACACCCCGTGGGGCCTTCGGCTGGTCGTCGGAGATGTCCGTGGCAAAGGCCTCGGGGCGGTACAGCTGGCGTCGGTCCTCCTGGGTGAGTTCCGCAGCCGAGCGCTCTCGGAGCCGGACCTGACATCCGTAGCCAGACTCGTGGACGCAGCCGGCTGCCGCTTCGGAGACGATTCGGGTGAGGACTTCGCCACTGCGGTCTTCGTCCAACTCGACGGTGAGGTCGCCACCGTCGTCCGCTCAGGACACCCGCTCCCGCTCCTCGCAAACGGGCAGGGCGTCATCCCGATGGTGGTGAGTCCGTCGCTGCCCCTGTGTCTGGGAACCGAGGGCATCGCAGAGGAGGTGCGGGTGTCCGCTGGGACACGGCTCCTGTGCTACAGCGACGGTGCCCTGGAGGGACGGGATGGCGACGGCAACCACTTCGACCTCGCGTCCAGCTTCGCGCGACATGTGGGAGCTCCCGTCTTGGCAACCGTGCTCGACAATGTGATCGCCGATCTGGCGACGCACTGCGAAGGCGGCATCGGCGACGATGTCGTCCTCGTGATCGCCGAGCAGCCGGCGGATAAGAGCCCTGTCGCTGATGGTCCGTCACTCAGCGGCGCCGACAACACTCGTTGAAAGGCCCGGACCATGCCGGAGGGGTGGCCGAACCAGTCGACTGAGCACATCGGCGGTGATGGGAGCCCCGCTCGCCAGCAGGGTGCTTCGAGTCACCGACGCTGGTGCTCGTTCGTCGTGCTGCCGGCCGGCGACCCGCGGTTGTGAGGGTGCCCGCGGAGGTGCTCGGCGACGGAGACCGTTCGGTTCTGTCATCGATCTGTTACCCACTGAACCGCTGCTCGTAGAAGCGGGTGGGTACGAACGGAATGGCAAGAAAGAAAGGAGAGATTCCATGGGTCTTGTCGTTCTGCTGCTGGTTCTGGCGCTCCTGTTCGGGGGCATCGGCTTGTTCGTGGAGGGTCTGAAGTGGGTGCTCATCATTGCCCTCGCCCTTCTCTTGGTCGGCGCTTTCACCGGCTACCGGGGGCGCGCCCGAGTCTGAGGCGCGATCCGACGACGCTCGCCCCACGCCTGCTCTGGGAAGAGGAACATGTCCGGAAAACAGATGGAAGGCGATAACCGTGAGCGCCGGAAGAATGCCGCCGACGCTCGACAGGCGGGAAGGGCGCCCAGCGAGGACAAGGTGACGCGGGGCGCCTCCAAGCAGCGCCACCATGTGGCTCGCAGCGAAGACCACGAGGTACGCAGGGACACACCGTCGCAGGGTAAGAGATAGACCGACGCGACGGCGGCGATCTCTCCGGCGCCCACCCGCCAGCAGCGTCCCAGACGTGAACTCCGCCCTCTGGCACCGGGCAGCCGTTCTCGACGCCGAACGCTCGAAGACTCGGGCGGGCCGGTTCACAGCCCTTCGTCGCAGGAGCGCGAGGACAGCGAGCCAGTGTTGACCGGAGAACCGATCACCGCATCGACACTGACGGATCGATCGATACCGTTGGTCACCACACATGGGCGACGTCTATGACGACGCGGCTCCCCGTACCTGGCCCACCGAGGCGAAAAACGCGGAACGGCAGTCGAGCCCGTAATCCCAGGCCCAGAACCGATCGCCGTTCGAAGCTCCCCCCGTAGACACGCTGCGGAATGCCCGGAACCCGGCCGCAACCAGCTCGTCCTGACTCACTATCTCCTCGCCGGCTCCCCACCGCACGGTCGGGATCACGAGGGCGTCGCGACCAGGCGCGGTGACGGCGATGGTCAGGGTGGCGTCGCCCTTGACGGCAAACCTGGCACCGGTACCGACGCCCGAGAGATGGTCCGTGTAACCGACGTGGTAGCCGGGGCCGGGATCACCGGCGATGTCGAGCACGAGACGGTCGAAGCAGTCGTGCCGCCCCACCCTGACATCGACCAGTGGAGCCGAAGGGGCGGCGGGTGTCACCTTGTCGACACTGCCCCACCGCACGGCACATCGTCGCTCGCGGCCGTCGGGGTGCGCGCTCGCCTGTCCGCTCGCCAAGAGGACGAGCACCAGGGTCATCGCCAACGCCCCACCACGTCTCATCCCTGTTCCTCCTGGTGGCGCACACCGATTAACCGGAGGCGGGTAGCCACTCGCCGCCAAGGACAAATCAGAGCAAGGTGCGTCTCGCTGCGTCCTGTCCCCATGAGTTGATGCCCGCGAGCGATCCCCGCCGCTGTCACCCTGCGGTAACAGACCGAGTCGGCGGCGCGACCCCCGGCGGCCGTCAGGGTGGTCGCGCTTGAGCCGGCCCCCGACCGGGGGAAGAACGCCTTCGTGTCGCTGCGGTCGCGACCCCTTGCTGTCCCGGCCATCAGTGTTTCCCCGTCAGCTCAGCGGTGGCTGAACGCAGCGCGAGACACGTGGGCAATGAGGAGTCGAGTCCTGAAAGGGGTCAGGCGCGGTGAGTGAATGGTTCGGAGCAAGCTGGCAGACCATCGGCTACGTCGTGGCAGGGACCGTGGCCATGTATCTTTCGACGTTGATCGCCGCTCGCATCGCCG
>JALYGL010000088.1 GCA_030777125.1 Actinomycetota bacterium | reverse complement strand
CTGCCCTGCCCGAGGCCGGCGCCGTCCTCGACCGGCGGGTGCGCACCGGCCTCTACTGCGCCTACGCCCCCCATCCCGACGACGACGTGGTCTGGAGTGTTCAGTCCTGATTGAACGAGGGTGGCCTCGGCCGAACGCCTCGTCATCAGAACCGCAGACCACAGGAGGTACGTGATGGATGTTCCCTACCAGGGTGGCCCTGACGTGCACGTTCTGCCCACCAGCCTCACCATCCCGGGGGCCGGAGTGCTGACCATCAACGCCTATGTGCTCCACGCCGAGGAGCCGGTGCTCGTCGATTCCGGCCTCGCCGCCGACGGCGAGGAGTTCGTCGCCGCCCTGGCGTCGGTGATCGACCCCCGCACGATCAAGTGGGTGTGGCTGACCCACGACGACGCCGACCACACCGGCAACCTCCAGCGGGTGCTCGAGCTGGCGCCGGAGGCCCGGCTGGCGACGCAGGCGTTCAGCGCCATGCGCATGGCCTCGTGGTGGCCGGTGCCGTTCGACCGGGTCCACGCCATCCGCCCCGGCGACCGGCTCCACGTGGGCGACCGCACCCTCACCGCCGTTCAGCCCCCTCTCTACGACAACCCCATGTCGACGGGCCTGGTCGACGGCCAGACCGGCTCGCTGTTCTCGGTCGACTCGTTCGGCGGCATCATTCCGGAGCCGACCCAGGACGCGGCCCAGATCCCGCACGACGCCCTCGCCGGCGGCATCCTGGCCTGGTCCTCGTCCGACTCGCCCTGGGCCCATCTGGTGGACCGCGAGCGGTTCGGACAGGTCCTCGACGGGGTCCGCCGCCTCCAGCCCAGCCGGATCTTCTCGTCGCACCTCCCGGCCGTGACCGGAGCGTCGCTCGAGCAGCTCCTCCACGTCCTGGCCGCCGTTCCCGACGCCGAGCCGTTCATGCCGCCCAACCACGAGCAGTTCGCCCAGATGCTGGCGGCCATGGGGCCTGGCGTGCCGGCCGACCCGGGGCCGCAGCCCGCAGTGGCCTTGTAGTAGTGCCTGGTTAGGACCGGGCCGACCCTGGTGGGGAGCCATTTGGTGACGACGGGGCCCACGGACACGAGCGCCCTCCGGGAGCGCCGGCGGGGCGACGCAGTGGCGGCGGCGGCCGGGCTGGTCGTGCTCGCCCTTGGGATGGTCGCCGTCCGCAACAGCACCGTCACCGGGGTCGAGGAGGACGCCTTCCGGGGTGTCAACGACCTCCCCGGCGCCCTGTACCCGGTGCTGTGGCCCTTCCAGCAGCTCGGCGCGCTGCTGGTCGGTCCCGTCGTGGCCGTGGTCGCCGCCGCCTTCCGCCGCTACCGGCTAGCGGTGATGGTGCTGCTGGCGACCGTGGCCAAGCTGGTGCTTGAGCGGGTCGTGAAGGCCATCGTCACCCGCACCCGCCCGGGCACGTCGATCGGGCCCGACGTGGAGCTGCGGGGCGACGTGAGCATCGGCGGCGAGAGCTTCGTGTCGGGCCACGCCGTGCTCGTCGCTGCCATCGCCGGCGTCGTGGCCCCGTACCTCCCGGGACGCTGGAAGGTGGTGCCGTGGGTGATCGTCGGGCTGGTCATGGTGACCCGCGTCTACGTCGGCGCCCACAACCCGCTGGACGTGATCTGCGGGGCCGGGTTGGGAGTGGTCATCGCAGGCGTCCTGAACCTGGCGTTCGGCGTCCCTCGCCGGCAGCAGAGCTGAGGCGCTCGACCCGTCGGCTGGCGCCCCCCCATGGGCGCCGCTGTACCGTGCGTCCGAGCCCGGCAGCGTGCCGGGCCCGACCGGACAGGAGGTCGCCGCAGTTGCACAACAGAGGCCGGATGCTCATCGCCGCCAGCGTGGCCGCCCTGGTTCTGACCGGCTGCGGAGGCACCACAGTCCGGCGCTCCATCGCCGCCGCCACCGTCGACGGCGGCCCCTGGTTCGACCCGCGCGTCATCACCGTCGACAAGGGTGAAGAGGTGGTCCTGAACGTCGACAACACGACGTCCCGGCTCCACGGGTTCACCATCGAGGGGTACGGGATCCGGCAGGAGGTCAGACCGGGCTTTCCCAAGGAGCTCACCTTCGTGGCCCGGAAGGGCGGCACGTTCAAGGTCTACTGCCAGCTCCACCCCGACACCCACAAGCCCGCCACCCTGGTCGTCCAGTAGCTCCGCACTCCGCCACGGCGGGCAGCGATAGCCTGCGGCGGTGAACGTCTTCGACCGGATCGGCGTCGACGACTACGAGCAGGTGGTGTTCTGCCAGGACCGCCCGTCCGGGCTGCGGGCCATCGTCGCGGTGCACTCCACCCGCCTGGGCCCGGCCTTGGGCGGCACCCGGTTCTACCCGTACGCCAGCGAGGACGAGGGCCTGGAGGACGTGCTCCGGCTGGCCCGAGGAATGACGTACAAGGCCGCCGTCGCCGGCCTCGACCTGGGCGGCGGCAAGGCCGTCATCTTCGGCGACCCGGCCACGGACAAGACGGAGGCCCTCATGCGGGCCTACGCCCGGTACGTCGACGCCCTGGGCGGGCGCTACATCACCGCCGAGGACGTGGGCACCACCCAGGCCGACATGGACATGGTCCGCCGGGAGACCCGCCACGTCACCGGCGTCAGCAAGGAGCTGGGCGGGTCGGGCGACCCGTCCGCGGCCACCGCCTACGGAGTCCTGTGGGCCATGAAGGCCGCCGCCCGCAGGCTGTGGGGGCAGACGTCGCTGGAGGGCCGCCACGTGGCCGTCGCCGGCGTCGGCAAGGTGGGTGGCCACCTGGTGCGCCACCTGATGGAGGAGGAGGCCCGGGTCACGGTGGCCGACGTGACGCCGGCCGCGGTCGAGCGGGCCGTCGACGAGTACGACGTGTCCGTGGCGCCCGCCGACAAGGTCCACGCGGTGGAGTGCGACATCTTCGCCCCGTGCGCCCTGGGCGGCGCCCTCAACGGGCGCACGATCCCGGAGCTGCGCTGTGCGGCCGTGGTCGGCTCGGCCAACAACCAGTTGGCCGACGCCTCGTCGGCCGAGATGCTGGCGGACGCGGGTGTGCTCTACGCGCCCGACTTCGTGGTCAACGCCGGCGGGCTGATCAACATCGCCGAGGAACTGGTCCCGGGCGGCTACCACCACGACCGCGCCTACGACGCTGTCCGCCGCATCTTCGACACGACGTCGTCGGTCCTGAACGTGGCCGACGCGGAGGGAATGAGCACCGCCGAGGCTGCCGACCGCGTCGCCGAGCGACGCATCGCCCAGCTGGGTCACGTGCGCCAGATCCGTACCGCAGGCGGATGAGCCGGGTCGTCGGCGAGGAGGCCTTCCCGGCCGCCCGAACGCCTTCCCCGGCAGCCCACGTCGGGCTCGGTCTGAGCGGAGACGACGTGGTGGCCATGTACCGCACGGTGCTGCTCGCCCGCACGCTCGACCAGAAGATGTGGAGCCTCAACCGCATGGGCAAGGCCCGCTTCGTGATCAGCGGCCAGGGCCAGGAGGCGGCCCAGGTGGGATCGGCGTGGGCCATCCGGGCCGGCCACGACGTGGTGCTCCCGTACTACCGCGACTTCGGGGTCGTCCTGGCCCTCGGGATGACGCCCTACGAGATCCTTCTGGCCGTGCTCGCCCGGGCCGACGACCCCAACTCGGGCGGGCGCCAGATGCCGAACCACTGGGGCTGCGCCCGGCTCGGCATCATCACCGGGTCCTCGCCCATCGGAACGCAGCTTCCCCATGCCGCCGGGCTGGCGCTGGCGTCTGTCGTCGGCGGCGACGACCGGGTGACCGTGTGCTACTTCGGCGAGGCGGCCGCGTCGAAGGGTGACTTCCACGAAGCCCTCAACTTCGCCGGCATCCACCGCCTGCCGGTGGTCTTCGTGTGCGAGAACAACGGCTACGCCATCTCGGTCGGGATGGACCAGCAGTCGGCCGTCGACGACGTGGCCACCCGCGCCGCGTCGTACGGGTTCGACGGCGTGGTCGTCGACGGCAACGACGTCCTGGCCGTCTACGACGCCACCCGCGCCGCAGTCGACCGGGCCCGGGGCGGTGACGGCCCCACCCTCGTCGAGTGCAAGACGTACCGGTACCTGCCCCACACGTCCGACGACGACGACCGCCGGTACCGGTCCATGGACGAGGTCGAGGAGTGGCGGGAGAAGGACCCCGTCCCCCGTCTGCGCCGGTACGTGCTCGACGAGCGCCTGCTGTCGCCCGAGCAGGTGGAGGGCCTGGAGGTCGAGGTTCGGGCGGAGGTGAACGAGGCCAGCCGGCGGGCCGAGGCCGCGGCCCCGCCCGCGCCCCAGACCGCCTTCACCCGCGTCTACGCCCGCCCGGCCCGCACCATTCCCCGGGTGCCACCCGGGGTCGACGACGTCGACCCGCCCTCCCCCCGCCGGCCGGCGTCGGCGCCGCAGGAGGGTACCGAGCGCAGCGTGCTCGACGCCGTCCGTCACACCCTGCACGAGATCATGGACGGCGACGAGCGCGTGGTCGTGCTCGGCGAGGACGTCGGCGTGCTCGGGGGCGTCTTCCGGGCGACCGACGGTCTGCACGCCGCCTTCGGGGCCCGTCGGGTGATCGACACCCCGCTGTCGGAATCGGCCGTCGTCGGCATCGGTGTCGGCCTGGGCCTGGCCGGGCTGCGACCGGTGGTGGAGATCCAGTTCTGCGACTTCCTGCACTCCGCCTTCGACCAGATGGTGAGCGAGGCGGCCAAGATCCACTACCGGTCCAACGGCGACTTCAGCGTCCCCATGGTGGTGCGGGCGCCGTGGGGCGGGGGCGGTCACCGGGGGCCGTACCACTCCCAGG
>JALYGL010000087.1 GCA_030777125.1 Actinomycetota bacterium | reverse complement strand
GATCTCGACCCGGGTCCTGCCCCCGCCGGCCACCAGGGGAGACGGCGGCTGGGCGGCGTTGAGGTGCTCGACGACGGGTTGGCTGACCCGACCGTCGCGGGGGAGGCCGGCCAGCTTCTGAAAGGCTGCACCGCGAAGGTGGTGTTGTCGTCGAAGACGTCGTCGACGTGGCCGACGTCGAACCGCAGCGCCACCAGGCGCGCTTCGACTGCGCGCACGTGGTCGCCCCGATCCCCGGCGCCGAGACCTTGTGCCGGCAGGGATGGGATGGCTATCTGCGGCTTGGCCGTGGTGGGTGGGCTCGGGGTCGTCGTCGACGCCGGAGCCGGCGCCGCTGACGAGGAACCGGTCGACGCCGCTGACGAGGAACCGGTCGTGGGCGTCGAGTCGCGCCCACAGCCGGCCAGCATCAGGACCATGGCCGCGACCAGGGCAGGCGCCTGAGCAAACGCCGTCCGCCGCCGTCCGCCGAAGGAAGCTTTCAACCTGCCACCGGCGGTCCCCTACCCGCCCCATGGTCGCCACGAACCCTTCCCGCCCATGGGGTCGGTACCAGTGGGGTGACGCTGCGTGCCGAACCGCAGCGCTCTCACCCATCAGGTCCTGTTGCTCATCTCAGTTGCCCGTTGATCCTCCGGCGGCCAGGCTCCCTTGAGTCGGAGACCTCGCGAACAGCAGCAGTGCGGCCCCCGGTCAACATCGGTCACTGGCCACCCTTCGAGATAAGAAGCCGAACGGCGTGAGAATGGCCACGTGCCCCACGGCCTTCAGCTCGAACGCCCACTCGGGACTCGCCCGAGCGTGGGTCATGTGCGTGGCGCACACCAAGGTCGGTGCCGCCGTCGACCACCACAGCCGGTTCCGCCAGCGACCGCTGACCCGACTGTGGGTCACCGCCGACGCCGCACTGCGCGTCGTCTTCGGGTCCGGGCGGGTGCCGGTCGAGGCGGCCACCCAGATCTACCGCACCCACGACCGGATCCACGGCTCGGTCGAGGAGCCGGCGCCGGCCGACGCCTCGGGGGGAGGCCGCTACACCGCCCACGACGCCGACCTCCTGCTGTGGGTGTGGGCCACCCTGGTCGACAGCTGCGAGGTGGCCTTCACCCGCTGGGTGCGTCCCTGGCAACCGGGTGAAGCCGATGCCTACTACGACGACATGTGCACCTTCGCCAGGTTCTTCGGCATCCCTCACGAGCGGATCCCTCCCGACCGCCTCCGCTTCGCCGCCTACCTCGAGCGCATGCTCGGCGACGACGAGGTCGGGAGCACCGCCACCAGCCGGACCGTGGCAACAGACCTCTTGCGGTTCTCCCGCTGGTACGCCCCGGTCTTCCGGCCGCTGCGCGTGGCCGCCATCGGGACGCTCGACACCCGCGTGGCCCAGCGCCTGGGCCTGGACCTGTCGCCCAGCGACGAGCGGTTCCTGCTGCGCCTGGACACGGTCGTCGGCCGCTTCTATCACCACCTGCCCGGCTGGCGGAGAAACGTGCCCTACCTGTACCTCGCGTTCCGAGAGCCGACGATCGCACTGCCCACGCGCGTGCGGCCCGGCCGATTACGTCGACGTCCCCGCCTATCGTCGTCCGGACGGTGGGTGACGAGGCCGCGACGTGGGTGGGATGCCGCCTGGCGGTTCCCGGCAGCACCGCCGGGAGGCAGGCGGTCTTCGAGCGGCTCCACGCCCGCCAGCTGGACGGCCTCGCCGCCCTTTACTCCGGCCTCAGTCGTCCTCGGACTCATGTGGCAGCAGGTCGTACTCGTGGATGTTCCCGTCGGATGCCCCCTCGACCGGGCGCGGTGAAACCGGCTCCGGCAACAAGCAAGGTGAACCCCGCGTTTGCCGGAGGGGCCGGGCCGGCAGGAGCCGAACGCTGGGGTGCCGAACCTCTTCGGAACCCTGCCAAGCCGGCAACGTACGGGCTTTGGCCGCCGGCGCCAAGCGGCGGTCTACGGCTTAGCTGGTAGGACCCCGGGGTAGGGAAGTCGCACGCCGCCGCACCGTCAGCGAGACCGAGTGGGTGGCATGGCGAATCCTGGGAGGAACGGCTGTGGGTGTGTTCGGTCGGGGGGCATTGCGCGGAATGGCCGCAGGAGCCGTCGGTGTCGCCACCATGACGGTGGCAGAGAAGCTGGAACAGCGCCTCAGCGGCCGGCCGGACTCCCACGTCCCTGCCCGAACCCTCGAACGCCTGCTGGGCCTGCCGGAGCGGCCGACGGAGCAACCGCAGTCGCTCAATCTGCTGATGCACTTCGGCCAGGGAGTCCTCCTCGGGTCCTTGCGGGGGATCATGGCCGAGGGCGGGCTGCGGGGGCCGTGGTCGTCGGCGATGTTCACGGTCGTGCGGCTGACCAACGACCAGACCCTGGAGAACGCCACCGGGGTGGGGGCGCCACCGTGGACCTGGCCCCGGCGGGAGCTGCTGGTCGACGTCGCCCACAAGGCGGTCTACGCCTTCGCCACCGGGTTGGTCGCCGACCGCCTCGCCGCCCGGTCGGGACCGGGCCCGGGCGGCGAGCACGCCCGCCTGCGGCCCGGCCGTCAGGAGGACGTCGGTCCGGTGGCCCGTCCGGCGTGACCGACCCCGCTCCTGGGGAGTGCCCGGAGTGGGAACAGTCGACCGGCTCTTCGGCGACCGGCAGGCTGGCTGCTGCACCCGCCGGCGCGGTCCGAGGCTCGCTGTCGTCCCTGCTGATCCCCACCACCATCAACCGCCGTCGCCCGCCAGCTGGTGACGCTGGTGGCGGTCATAGCCGACAAGCCGCGCCCTCCGTACATCCGCAGCATCGTGACCCCTAGCTGAATGGAAGCACGGGCGTCTCGTTCGACGCGCCTCGACCGCCCCATGCCTCCGCGACCGCCGACCGGCGCCGATCAGGAAGGCGGCGGTTCTCCGAGGGAACGAGTGGTGTCCGGTCGCCAGCACGTGCGCGTGGCAGCGCTCAGCGCGCTGCAGTCACACGGTCTTTTCGGACTGATGCTCGTCGTCGGTCTGACCCTGCGTGTGATGACGTCGGTGGCCTACCAGCCAGCTCTGCACTTCATCCAGGATTCGTTCG
>JALYGL010000086.1 GCA_030777125.1 Actinomycetota bacterium | reverse complement strand
CGACGGCTCCGCCCGGGGGTCGTAGGTGCCCACGATCTCGATGAAGCGGCCGTCGCGGGGCGAGCGCCCGTCGGCGGCCACGACCCGGTAGGTCGGCTGCTTCTTCTTGCCCATCCGCATCAGCCGGAGCTTGACGGCCACAGATCTCTCCTATCCGAAGGTCGGCACACGGGAGCGGCCCTTGCCGCCGCCCTTGCCGAGGAGTCGCATCATCTTCTGCATCTCTTTGAACTGCTTGAGCAACTGGTTGACGTCGCTCGTGGTCATCCCGCTGCCGTTGGCCACCCGCAGGCGTCGCGAGCCGTTCATGATCGACGGGTCCCGCCGCTCGTCCGGTGTCATCGACCGGATGATCGCCTCGATGCGGGCGATCTCCCGATCGTCGATCTCGGCGTTCTTGATCTCCTTGGGGACCCCCGGCAGCATACCGACCAGGTTCTGGATGGGCCCCATCTTCTTGAGCTGCTGCATCTGCTCGAGGAAGTCCTCGAGGGTGAAGCTGCCCTTCTGGAGCTTCTCGGCCGCCTTGGCGGCCTCATCCTGGTCGTAGGCCGCCTCCGCCTTCTCGATCAGGGTGAGGACGTCGCCCATGCCCAGGATGCGCGACGCCATGCGGTCGGGGTGGAAGGGCTCGAAGTCGGCCAGCTTCTCCCCCACCGAGGCGAAGGCGATGGGCCGGCCGATGACCTCCTTGACGGACAGGGCGGCGCCGCCGCGGGCGTCGCCGTCGAGCTTGGACAGGATCACCCCGTCGATCTCGAGGGCGGCGTGGAACGATTCGGCGACAGTGACCGCGTCCTGGCCGGTCATGGCGTCGACGACCAGAAAGGTGTAGTCGGGGTCGGTCGCGGCGGAGATGCGGCGGGCCTCGTCCATCAGGTCGTCGTCGACGTGGAGGCGGCCGGCGGTGTCGAGGATGAGGACGTCGCGCCCCAGGCGCCGGGCCTCCTCCACCCCGGCCTTGGCCACCGCCTCGGGGTCGGTCGGCTCGCTGAACACGGGCACGCCGGCCTGGCCCCCGAGGACCCGGAGCTGGTCCACCGCGGCCGGGCGCTGGAGGTCGGCCCCGACCAGGATCGGGTTGCGCCCCTGCTGCTTGAACCAGCGGGCCAGCTTGCCGGCGGCGGTGGTCTTCCCGGATCCCTGCAGCCCGGCGAGCATCACGACCGTGGGCGGCCGAGAGGCATAGGTGACCTTGAGCGTCTCGCCCCCGAGGGCGTTGATCAGCTCCTGGTGGACGATCTTGATGACCTGCTGGGCCGGGGTCAGGCTGGCCGAGAGGTCGAGCCCCAGGCACTGCTCCCGGATGCGGCCGACCAGGTTCTTGACCACCTTGAAGTTGACGTCGGCCTCGAGCAGGGCGACCCGGATCTCCCGCAGGACCTCGTCGACCTCGCGCTCCCCCAGCCGGCCGCGGCCCCGAAGGCGCTTGAAGATGCCGTCGAAACGGTCGGAGAGGGAGTCGAACATGCCCGACCAGGGTACCGGCTGCCGGATCGCCGGCTGGGACCGGAGGGTCGGGCTGCCCGCTCAGGAGGCCGGTCGGGCCTCAGCCCCCGGAGTGGAGGCCGACCAGGCGGGCCAGCTCGGCGTGCCCGGCGGCGTTGGGGTGGAACGAGAGGGCGACCTGGGGGACCGCCACCGCCGACATCCAGGGTTCGGGGGTACAGGCCTCGTGACCGGCGAAGGCGGCGGCGCTGTCGACGTAGGTCGCCCCGGCCGCCGACGCCGCCGCCCGCACCACCGTGGCCAGGCGGTCGCCCTTCTCCCGCAGCCACCGCACCTCCCCGGCGTCGATGCGCAGGCCACCGGAGAACGGCCCCACCAGGCCCGGGCACGAGTCGACGTCGTGGCCGGCGGGGTCGGCGATCAGCTGGGGGTAGCCGACCACGACCAGGCGAGCGTCCGGGGCCCGCCGCCGGACCTCTCCGTAGAGCAGGTCGAGGCGCGGGCCGAGGCGGTCCAGGGCCCGTTCCACCTGGGCGTCGAGGCGGGAGCACGGGAGGCGCGCGTACACGCAGTCCGTCATGACGGTGGCGAACCCCAGGTCGTTGCCGCCGACGGTCACGGTCACCAGGTCCGTGCCGCGGGCGACGGCGTCGATCTGCAGTCCGACCCCCGGGTGCTGCTCCCGCTCGAGCACGTCGGCGGTGGTGGCGCCGCTGCATGCCCGCGACGTGACGTCGGCGGTCGGGCCCACCCGCACCAGCCGGGGGAAGGCCACCTCGCTGCGGTGGCAGCCCGGTGTCGAGGTGTCGAACGGGGGCAGGCCCTCGCCGGCGGTGTAGGAGTCGCCCAGGGCCAGGTAGCGGACCACCCGGGCGACGGTGGTCTCGGGCGCCGGAGCAGCGGCATCGGGGCCCGGCTCGGCCGGTCCCGTGCACGACACGACGATGAGGGCGGCCGCCGCCGTCGCCGCCGCCCGCCTCAGGCGAACAGGGCCTCCACGAACTCGTCCGGGTCGAAGGGCACCAGGTCGTCGGCGGTCTCGCCCAGCCCGACCAGCTTGATGGGGATGCCGAGCTCGTTCTGGATGGCCATGGCGATGCCGCCCTTGGCCGTGCCGTCGAGCTTGGTGAGGACCACGCCCGTGACCTCCACCGCCTCGGTGAACTGCTTGGCCTGGACCAGGCCGTTCTGGCCCGTGGTGGCGTCGATGACCAGGAGCACCTCCGTGACCCGGCCCGGCGGTTTGTCGGCCACCCTCCGGACCTTCTTGAGCTCCTCCATGAGGTTGACCTTGGTGTGGAGGCGCCCGGCGGTGTCGGCCAGAACCAGGTCGGTCTGACGGGCCGCGGCCCGCTCGACGGCGTCGAAGACCACCGCCCCGGGGTCGCCGCCCTCGTTGCCCCGGACCAGCTGGGCCCCCACCCGCTTCGACCACAGCTCCAGCTGCTCGGCCGCCGCGGCCCGGAACGTGTCGCCCGCGGCCATGATCACGGTGCGACCCTCGGCCACCTGCTGATGGCCGACCTTGCCGATGGTGGTCGTCTTGCCCACGCCGTTCACGCCCACGAAGAGCCACACGTTGGGCACACCGGGCTCGATGCGCAGGGTGGGATCGGCCATGGTGAGGCTCTTCTTGAGGTTGGCCTTGAGGGCCTCGACCAGGTCGTCGGGGGTGGCGATGCCCTCGGCCCGCACCTGGGCCCGGAGCTGGTCGAGCAGGGCGGTGGTGGCGGCCAGGCCGACGTCGGCCCGGACCAGCGCCTCCTCCAGCTCCTCCCACGTCTCCTCGTCGATCTTGGCCCGGGACCGGACCGAGCCCAGGTAGCCGGACAGCAGGGTCCGGGCCTTGCCCAGGCGGTCACGGAAGCGGGGCCGGACGGGCGGCGGGACCTCGGGCTCGGGCTCGGGCTCGGGCTCGAGCTCGACCGGCCGGGCCTCGGCCAGGACCTTCTCGGCCTCGGCCACCAGCTCGCGCGCCTGGCGCTCGAGCTCCTCCTCGGTGGGGATCGTGCGCCGCTTGGGTTTCGGCGGGGCGGCCGGCGGAGGCGGCAGCGGCGACGCCGGGGGCGGCTCCAGGTCGGCGTCGGGACGGCGCGGCCGGGCGGCGATGAACGCGGCGATCGCCCCGGTGACCGCGAGCAGGGCCAGCAGCCCGAGGACGATCTCCATGGGCCCTACGCTAAACGCTGCGGAGTGCGTCTCCCAACGCCGCGCCCGCCCGCTGCGGTCCTTCGTCCGGCCGGCGCACCCGTTCGGACAGGACCTTGGACGACCCGCCCGGTTGCATGGTGATGCCGTACAGGCAGTCGGCGGCCTCCATGGTGCGCTTCTGGTGGGTGACGACGAGCAGCTGCGACTCGGAGCGGAACTCGGCGACCAGGTCGAGGAACCGATGGAGGTTCACGTCGTCGAGGGCGGCCTCGACCTCGTCGAGCAGGTAGAAGGGCGACGGCCGGCTGCGGAACACGGCGAACAGGTAGGCCAGGGCGCACAGGGACCGCTCCCCACCGGAGAGCAGCGAGAGCTTCCGCACGTTCTTGCCCGCCGGCCGGGCCTCGAGCTCGATCCCGGAGTTGAGGAGGTCGTCGGGGTCGGTGAGACGCAGACGGCCCTGCCCGCCCGGGAACAGCGTCTCGAACAGCCGGGTGAAGTGGTCGGCCACGTCGGCGTAGGCCGCGGCCAGCAGCTGGCCCATTTCCGACTCCACCGCCCGGATCACCTTGGCCAGGTCGCGCCGGGTGGCCTTGACGTCGTCGAGCTGGCCGGAGAGGAAGGCGTGGCGCTCCTGGAGGGCGGTCAGCTCCTCGAGGGCCAGGGGGTTCACCGGGCCCAGCAGGCGCAGCTCGCGTTCGAGCTCGTTCCGGCGGGTGGCCGGGCTGGTCCCGGCGGGGAGCGGCGGGCACTCGGCGGCCACCGCGGTATCGGGCTCGCAGTCGAGCTCCCGGCGCACGGCGTCCACCGCCGCCTCCATGCGCATGGTCGCCTCGGACTGCTCGAGCTCGGCCCGGCGGGCCCGCTCCCGGACCCCCTCCAGGGCCCGCTCGCCCGCTTGGCGGTCGCGCCGCAGCCCGTCGAGGCTGGCGCTCAGCCGGCGGACCTCGTCGGCCTGGCGCCGGCGGCGCTCCCGGGCGCCGGCCAGGGCGGACTC
>JALYGL010000085.1 GCA_030777125.1 Actinomycetota bacterium | reverse complement strand
CGGTGTCGACCGCGCTCCGAACGACCAGCACCGACTGGTCCAGCCCGCCCTCGCGCTCCAGCGTGAACACCCGGTCGCCGGCGACGGCGGGGGAGCCGACCATGCCGACCTGGAGCAGGCTCAGGAGTTGGTCGTAGAGGGCCGGCCGCTGCGGGAGGGCGTCGAGCACGGACCGGGTGCGGGCGTTCTGGGCCGCCACCCACGCCACCGTGTCGGCGGAGTCGCCGTCCTCCAGCCAGCGGTACGGGTCCGGGACCTCGGTGCCGTGGAGGACCTCGACCACGTTGCCCACCGGCGTCGGTGGAGCCGGTGGGACTGAGATGCCGGGACTACCTGCCCGCGTTGGGGCGCTTGCCGTGGTTCGCCTTCTTACGGCGGGCGCGGATCTTCCTCTTGTTGGTCTTCTTCGACATCGGGCGACGAGCCTAGTCCACGCCCGCCGGTCCACCGCCGGCTGGGAGGAGCGGGGGGCCGGTTACCCTGAGCCGCATGGAACGCCTGGGACTGGTCGGGCTGCCCAACTCCGGCAAGTCCTCGCTGTTCAACGCCCTGACCGGTGGGTCGGCGGCGGTGGCCGCCCATCCCTTCTCCACGACCGAGACCCACATCGGTGTGGCCCAGGTCCCCGATCCGCGGCTGCACGCCCTGGCCCGGATGAGCCGGTCGCGGAAGCTCGTCGCCGCGACCCTCGACTTCGTGGACATCGCCGGGCTGGTGGCCGGGTCCTCCACCGGGGAGGGGCTGGGGAACCGGTTCCTGGGGGGCATCCGGGAGGCCGACGCCATCTGCCTGGTGTTGCGGGCGTTCGTCGACGAGAACGTGGTCGGCGGCACCGATCCGCTCGACGACCTGCACACCCTGGAGCTCGAGCTCGTCCTCGCCGACCTGGCGTCGGTCGAGTCGCAGCTGCCGAAGCGCAAGAAGCTGGCTCGGGCCGACCGCACCATGGCCGCCGAGGTCGACGCCATGGAGGCGGCGCTACCGGCCCTGGCCGGCGGGACGCCGCTCTACCGGTCGGACCTGGCGCCCGAGCATCGCAGCGCCCTCCGGGCCGCCTTCCTGCTCACGGTCAAGCCGGTGCTGGCCGTGGTGAACCTGGGGGAGGACCAGCTGAGCGAGGCCGACGACCTGGTGAAGCCGGTGGCCGCCGAGCTCGGTTCCGCCGCCGAGCTTCTCGGCGTCTGCGTGCAGCTGGAGGCGGAGGCGGCCCGGCTGGACGAGGTCGACCGCACCGAGCTGCTGGAGGGCCTCGGCCTGGGCGAAGGCGCCCTGCCCCGGGTGATCCGGGCCGCGTACCACCTGCTGGGCCGGCGCACGTTCCTCACCACCGGCGACAAGGAGTCGCGGGCCTGGACGTTCCGGGCCGGGGCCAAGGCGCCCGAGTGCGCCGGCGTCATCCACTCCGACCTGCAGCGGGGCTTCATCCGGGCCGAGGTCATCCGCTGGGACGAGCTGCTCGAACTGGGCTCGTGGACCGCGGCCAAGGAGGCCGGGCGGCTCCGCGTGGAGGGCAAGGACTACGAAGTGGCCGACGGCGACGTCCTCGAGATCCGCTTCAACGTATGAGCGCCGCCGGCGCGGGGTGAGGGCCGTGACCACGTCGGGCTGGCTGCTGCGGGACGGGCAGGTGGTGGCCGCGGTCGAGGTGGCCGAGGGGTTCCCGGCGCGCAGCCGGGGACTGCTGGGCCGGGAGGGCATCGACGGCGCCATCCTGCTCCGGCCGGCGCGCTCGGTCCACTCGATGGGCATGAAGTTCGCCCTCGACGTGGCCTTCTGCGACAAGGACCTCACCGTGGTGCGGACGGTCTGCCTGCGCCCCGGCCGGGTGACCCGGCCGTCGTTGCGAGGGGGATGCGTCATCGAGGCCGAGTCGGGCGCCTTCGACCGCTGGAACCTGAAGGTGGGCGACAGGCTCGAGCTGCGCACGTGACCGCGGCCCTGGTGCTGGTGGCCACGCCGATCGGCAACCTGGGCGACCTCTCGC
Source organism: Actinomycetota bacterium (assembly GCA_030777125.1). Lineage (GTDB taxonomy): Bacteria > Actinomycetota > Acidimicrobiia > Acidimicrobiales > AC-14 > JALYGL01. The sequence goes on along the minus strand of JALYGL010000085.1, from coordinate 6,481 downwards.
CTCGGGCCCGGCAGGCCCTGGCCGACGCCGACGTCATCGCCTGCGAGGACACCCGCCGGGTGCGCCAGCTCCTGAGCGCCGTGGGCCTGACCGGCGGAGACCGGCTGCTGGCCGTGCACGACCACAACGAGGCCGCCCAGGTGGGCACCGTCCTGCGCATCCTGGAGGCGGGGCGGAGGGTGGCCGTCGTCACCGACGCCGGCATGCCGGCCGTGTCCGACCCCGGCGAGCGCCTGGTCAAGGCGGCCACCGCGGCCGGGCACCGGGTGGAGGTCGTCCCCGGTCCGTCGGCCGCCATGGCCGCCCTGGTGGTCAGCGGCCTCCCCACCGCCCGGTTCTGCTTCGAGGGGTTCCTGCCCCGGAAGGGGTCGGGCCGGTCGTCCCGTTTGGACGCGCTCCGGGCGGAGTCACGGACCATGGTCGCGTTCGAGGCGCCTCACAGGGTGCGTCAGACGGTGGCCGACCTGGCCGCCACGCTGGGCGACGAACGACAGGTGGCGGTGGCCAGGGAGCTCACCAAGCAGTTCGAGGAGGTGTGGCGGGGCACGCTGGCCGGCGCCGCCGCCCACCTGGACGAGCGAGAGCCGAGGGGCGAGTACGTTCTGGTCGTGGCCGGCGCACCGCCTCCGGACGAGCCCGACGAGATCGAGGTGGAGGAGGCGCTGCGGGCCCGGTTGGCCAACGGCACCGACAAGCGGACCGCAATCGCCGAGGTGTCGGCCGACCTGAGCGTGCCCAAACGCCGGGTCTACGACGTGGCCACCCGGCTGTAGCGGTCCCGGAAACCCTCGAAGACGGCGATCCGCCGGTCGGTACTGTTGCCGCCGTGGGCCGCTTCTACGCAACGACCGCCATCTCCTACGTGAACGACGCGCCCCACATCGGCCACGCCTACGAGGTGGTGATCGGCGACGCCGTGTGCCGCTGGCACCGCCTCCTCGGCGACGACGTGCGCTACGTCACCGGCACCGACGAGTACGGGCTGAAGAACCAGCAGGCGGCCGAGGCCCAGGGCGTCAGCCCGCAGGAGCTGGCCGACCGCAACAGCGCCCGCTTCCGGGACGCGGCCGACGTCCTCGACGTGGCGTACGACGATTTCATCCGCACCACCGAGCCCCGGCACACCCGGTCGGTGCAGAAGTTCCTCCAGGCCGTCTACGACAGCGGCGACATCGAGCGCGACACCTACGAGGGCCTGTACTGCGTGGCCTGCGAGGCCTATTACACCGACGACGAGCTGGTGGACGGGAAGTGCCCGGTCCACGGCCGCCCGGTCGAGCTGGTACGGGAGGAGAACTGGTTCTTCCGCCTGTCCCGCTACGAGAAGCGCCTGCTCGACTGGTACGACGAGCATCCCGACTTCGTGATCCCGGCCACCCGTCGCAACGAGGTGGTGGCCTTCGTGCGCGGTGGCCTGCGCGACATCTCCATCAGCCGCAGCGCCTTCAGCTGGGGCGTTCCTCTCCCGTGGGACCCCGGCCACGTGGCCTGGGTGTGGTTCGACGCCCTGCCCAACTACATCACCGCCGCCGGCTACGGCGACAGTGACACCGAGGAGGGGGATGCGCGGTTCCGCTACTGGTGGCCGGCCGACTACCACCTCATCGGCAAGGACATCATCCGCTTCCACGCCGTTTACTGGCCGGCGATGCTGTTGGCGGCCGGGCTGGACCCGCCCCGTCGGGTGGCCGCCCACGGGTGGCTGCTGGTGGGCGGCGAGAAGATGTCCAAGACCAAGTTCAACCAGATCAGCCCGTTCGACCTGGTGGACGAGTTCGGAGTCGACGCCGTCCGCTACCACTTCCTGCGCGACACACCGTTCGGCCTCGACGGCGAGTTCTCGGCCGAGGGCCTGGTGACCCGCTACAACTCCGACCTGGCCAACAACTTCGGCAACCTGCTGTCGCGGGTGGCCACCGTGGTCGGGTCCAAGTGCGGCGGGATCGGTCCCGCGCCCCAGCGCGAGAGCCCGCTGGCCGAGGTGGCGGCCGGCGCCGCACGCGACGCGTCCGGGGCCTGGTTGCGGTTCGCGCCCTCGGAGGCGCTCGAGGCGACCTGGCGGCTCATCCGCGAGACGAACGCCCACCTGGAAGCCAACGAGCCGTGGAAGGCGACACCCGGGCCCGAGGTCGACGCGGTCATGGGCGACGCCCTGGAGGCCCTGCGGATCGTGGCCGTGCTGGCCTGGCCGGCCGTCCCCCGGGCGTGCGGGGAGGTGTGGCGGCGGCTGGGACTGCCGGGGTCACCAGCCGACCAACGGCTCCCGGGGGCTGCGGCCTGGGGTGGCTACCCGGGCGGGCTGGCGGTGGAGAAGGGCGCCCCGCTCTTCCCCCGGCGCCGCTGACGACTCCCCATGTGGTTCGACTCCCACTGCCACCTGCAGTACGACGGCATCGGCCCCGACGCCCTCGACCGGGCCGCGGCCGCCGGCGTCGGCGCCATGGTCTGCGTCGGCACCGACGCGGAACAGTCGGCCCGGGCCATCGAAGTGGCGCGGGCCGCGCCCGGCCGGGTGTGGGCGACCGTGGGCCTCCATCCCCACGACGCGGCGAACGGGACCGCCTCGCTCGTCCCTCTGCTGGACGGAGCGCCAGAGGTGGTGGCGGTCGGGGAGTGCGGGCTCGACTACCACTACGACCACTCGCCCCGAGAGGTCCAACGCACCGCGTTCGCCGAGCAGGTGGCGCTGGCCTCGGAGCGCGGTCTGACGCTCGTCATCCACACCCGCGAGGCGTGGGACGACACGTTCGCCATCCTCGAGTCCGAAGGCGTGCCCGACCGCACGGTGTTCCACTGCTTCACCGGCGGGCCGGTGGAGGCCCGGCGGGCGCTCGACGTCGGGGCGTTGCTGTCCTTCAGCGGGATCGTGACCTTCAAGAAGGCCGACGAGGTGCGGGAGGCGGCGATCCTGGCCCCGCTCGACCGCATCCTGGTGGAGACGGATGCTCCCTATCTGTCCCCGGCACCGCACCGGGGACGGCCCAACGAGCCCGCCCTGGTGGCGGTCGTCGGAGCGGCCGTGGCCCAGGTCCGGGGCGTCCCGGCCGCCGACGTGGAGTCGGCCACGTGGGCCAACGCCGGAGCCGTCTTCGCCCTCGAGGGGCGGACCTGAGCTTGCCGATCGTGTAATTCCACCCGTAAGGTTCCCGGCTTCGGGGCGGCCGGGGAAGGATGGAGCGCTGAAGGGTGACAGCTGGAATCTCGAACCGTTGGTCGCCGCCCTGGCCGGGGCCACGCTCCTAGCGGGGATCACGGCGGTCCCCCTGGCGGCCGGATCCGACGGTGACGCGGCCGTGCCGGCCTCGGCGCCGCTGCCGGCGTCCCTCGTCCGGGTCGGCGAGCCCCCTCCCGTGCCGGGGGCGGCTGACGTCGCCGTGCCGGTCCCGGCCACCGTGCCGGTGACCACGCCGGCGGCCCTGTCGGAACCGTCCGGAGCGATGGCATCAGGTCCCGACGCCACACCGGCCCTGACGTCCACCACCGTGGTCCCAGCCGCTGACCGCGTCGCCGTCCCCGCGACAGTGGCCGCGTCACCGCCGACCACCCGGGCGCTGCTGGCCGTCCCGCCCCTCGACCCGGCCACGCTCGTCCCCGGCGCGGGTGCCACCACGGCCACGAGTGCGCCGGCCCGGACGGAGACGGGCCTGGCGTCGTGGTTCGGCGCCCCGGCCGGCACGTGCGCCCACCGCACCGCCCCCTTCGGCGCCGAGATCGCCGTCACCCGCCTGCAGACCGGTGCAGTGGTGACGTGCACGGTCGACGACCGGGGCCCGGCGGACACCAGCCGGGTGATCGACCTGTCCACCGACACCTTCGAGAAACTGGCCCCGACCGGCGCCGGCTTGATCGACGTGAAGATCGAGTGGTGACCGCCTCGGGGTGACCCTCTCCCGGCGGCAGCTCCGGCGGCTGCTCGACGAGCACGGGCTCGAGCCCAGCCGGGCCCGGGGGCAGAACTTCGTGGTCGACCCCAACACGGTCCGCAGGATCGCCCGCCTGGCCGAAGTGGGGCCGGGGGACCGGGTGGTGGAGATCGGCGCCGGCCTGGGGTCGCTGTCGCTGGCCCTGGCCGAGACGGGGGCCTCGGTGACGGCCATCGAGGTCGACCACCGGCTGGTGCCGGTGCTGCGGTCGGTGGTGGAGCCGGCCGGGGTCGCCGTCGTCGAGGGTGATGCCCTGCGCCTCGACTGGGGCGCGTTGCTCGGCGATGCCCCCTGGGTCCTCGTCGCCAACCTGCCGTACAACGTGGCCACACCGTTCGTGGCCGACCTGCTCGACGGTGTGCCGGCCATTCGCCGGATGGTCGTCATGGTCCAGCGGGAGGTGGCCGAGCGGTTGGCGGCCGGCCCGGGCGAGGAGGCCTACGGGGCCGTGTCGGTGAAGGTCGCCTACTGGGCCAGGGCGTCGGTCGTCGCCCGGGTCCCACCGACGGTGTTCCTGCCCCCGCCCAAGGTCGAGTCGGCGGTCATCCGCATCGACCGCCGGCCCGAGCCGGCGATGCCCGCCGACGTCGACCGGGAGTGGTTGTTCCGGCTGGTCGGCACCGCGTTCCGCCAGCGGCGCAAGATGCTGCGCCGATCGCTGGCCGACCTGGTCACGGCCGAGGAGCTCGCCGCCGCCGGGATCCGGGGCGAGGCCCGGCCCGAGGAGCTGGCGGTCGAGGCGTGGGGGAGACTGGCCCGGTGCACCGCGAGGACGCCCCCGCCAAGCTGACCCTCACGTTGCGGGTCACCGGTGTGCGAGACGACGGCTACCACCTGATCGACGCCGAGATGGTCACGCTCGACCTGGCCGACGTCCTCGAGTTCGGCGAGGGCGACGGGCTCGAGGTGCTGGGCCCCCACGCCGCCGCCGTCCCGACCGGCACCGACAACCTGGTGCGACGGGCACTGGCCGCGGTCGGTCGCACGGCCCACGTCCGGCTGCACAAGGGGGTCCCCGCCGGGGCAGGGCTGGGTGGGGGTTCGGCGGATGCCGCCGCTGTCCTGCGCTGGGCCGGGTGCACCGATCCGGCCGTGGCCGCGTCCATCGGTGCCGACGTGCCGTTCTGCGTGAGCGGGGGGCGGGCTCGGGTGACGGGCGTGGGGGAGGTGGTCGAGACGCTGCCGGTGTTGGCGCGGGCGTTCACCCTGCTCGTCCCGCCGATGGCGGTGTCGACGCCGGAGGTCTACCGGGCGTGGGACCGACTCGGCGGGCCGACCGGTCCGAACGGCAACGACCTGGAGCCGGCGGCCCTGGTGGTCGCCCCCGAGCTGGCCCGCTGGCGCGACCGGCTGGGCGACGACACCGGGCGTACGCCGCGGCTGGCCGGAAGCGGTTCCACCTGGTTCGTGGAGGGCGAATTCCCGGGAGGCGACCGCATCGTCGTCCGGTCGGGCCGGACCTGACGGGGCTTCCTACTTACCGGCGCGTCGCTGCCAGCGCGTGGCCTTGAGCATCTTCTTGTGCTTCTTCTTGCGCATGCGCTTGCGGCGCTTCTTGATCAGGGAACCCATCTCGGGGCGAGGGTAGCGCCGAGAACCTCGGCGCTACCACCCCGGTAGCCTCGTGTGGCTTCCGGTCGGGGGTCGTCCAATGGCAGGACATCTGGTTTTGGTCCAGAGAATGGGGGTTCGACTCCTCCCCCCCGAGCCTGACACCAGGGCACCCGACGCTGGTGCTAGCAATCTCCCGTGACGACACGAGCGCCGTCGTGCGTGGTGTTGGCCGCCGGGGAGGGCACCCGGATGCGCTCGACGCGGCCCAAGCCTCTGCACCTGCTGTGCGGGCGGGCCATGCTGTTGCACATCCTCGACGCCATGGCCGAGGTGCCGGTGGAGCGGGCGGTGGTGGTCGTGGGCCATGGTGCCGAGCGGGTGACCAAGAAGCTCATCGACGAGGGCCCTGGCGACCTCGCCATCGACTTCGTCGAGCAGCGTGTGCAGCGGGGCACCGGTGACGCGCTGATGGTGGGGCTCAGCGCCGTTCCCGACGACGACCCCGACGACGAGGACGACGCCGAGGTGGTGGTGGTGCCCGGCGACGCACCCTTGATCCGCCCCGCCACGCTGGCGCAGCTCGTGCGGGCCCACCGCGAGCGGGGGGCGGCAGCCACCCTGCTCAGCGCCCGTCTGAGCGAGCCCGAGGGCTACGGGCGGGTGGTACGGGGGCGCGACGGAGGGGTGCTCCGCATCGTGGAGGAGGTCGAGGCGGGGCCCGAGGAGAAGGCGATCGACGAGGTGGCCACGTCGATCTACTGCTTCCGCAGGAGCCTGATGGCCCCGGCGCTGCGCCGGTTGACGCCGGAGAACCGCCAGGGTGAGTACTACCTCACCGACGTCATCGAGGTGCTGGCCGCCGCCGGACATCCGGTGGGCTCGCTCGTGGTCGACGATCCCAACGAGGTGGTGGGGGTCAACGACCGGGCACAGCTCGCCGTGGCCGAGGCCGAGCTGCGCCGGCGCATCAACCAGCGCTGGATGAGCCAGGGGGTGACCATGGT
>JALYGL010000084.1 GCA_030777125.1 Actinomycetota bacterium | reverse complement strand
TCGTCGGACGGCCTGGGGACGGCGGTCCGACGGCGTGACCCGGGTGACCAGGTGGAGGTGACAGTCGTCCGGGGCACGGCCACCCGGTCGGCCACGGTGACGCTGTCACAGACGTCGGGCTAGCCTCCGGTCCATGCAGTCCCCGGAGGAGCTCCAGGAGCCACAGCCGCCGCGCGGCCACGTCCGGATCATCTACCTCGGTCCCGTGGCCCCACACTGGGAGGTCGTGGCCGACTTCGGCGACCGCAACCACATCGAGGAGTTCCGCCAGCGCGCGCTGGCCCGGTTGCTGCTGCTACCACCCCACGATCCCCAGTTCCGGCGCAACCGGGAGCGGGTGGTACGCGATGCCGAGCGGGAGGCGTTGCTGCTCGACTGGGACCTCGGGATCCCTGACGACGACGCCGAAGCGGGCGGTCGGTAGACGCGCCTGCTCGTCACTAACGACGACGGGGTACCGGCACCGGGGCTGGCGGCCCTGGCCCGCCATCTGCGCGACGTGGGTCATGACGTACTCGTCGTGGCCCCGGCCGACGACCGCAGCGGCAGTTCGGCGGCCGTCGGGCCGGTCCACATGGACGACGGCATCCCGGTGCAGCGAGTGGAGCTCGGCGGTCTGGAGGGCACCCCGGTCTACGCCATCGACGCCCCGCCCGCCCTGTGCGTCCTGGGCGCGGTCCTGGGGGCGTACGGCGCCCCGCCCGAGCTGGTCGTCTCCGGGATCAACCGGGGCCCCAACACCGGTGCGTCCGTCCTCCACTCCGGCACCGTGGGGGCGGCGTTGGCCGGCGCCAACTTCGGTGTCTCCGGCGTGGCGGTCAGCATCATGTGGGGTGAACCGTCCTTCCTCCACACCGCCTCGTCCGTTGCCGTGGCGACGCTCGACTGGTTGGCGGCCGAGCCGGCCGGCAGCGTCCTGAACGTCAACGTCCCCAACCGGGCCCTTTCCGACATCTCCGGGGTCAGCCAGGCCGCTCTGGCCCGCTTCGGCACCGTCCGGGCCGCCTTGCGCGAAGGCGAGTCGGAGGCGCCGGTACTCGAGATCAGGGCTGACGGGGAGGAGTCCGCCGGTGACGGCACGGACACGGCGTTGCTGGCCGCCGGGTACGTGACGGTGACGTCGCTGGCGGGGGTCCAGTCCCTTCCGCACGGCGACGCCGCGCTGGCCCTCACCAAGGCCCTCCCCGGCCTCGGAGGGTCGCCGAAATGAGCGGGGCGGCTGCCTATCCTTGGTCGGGTGCGGCTGCCCGCCACGACCGTGCTCGTCATCGCCGGCGTGGTGGCTCTGGTTCTCTTGGTAGTGGCGACACGGGTTCTGATGTCCAGGCGTAGCTACGGCCGCCGGCTGTCCGCACTGAGCGCCCGGATCGGCGATCCCGAGCTGGGGGTCGAGGGCCGCGGGATGGAGGCCAGCCTGGGCCACCTGGAGCGCCTGGTCGACGACACCGTCATCCGCTCGGGCGAGGAGCGCATCGAGGTCAGCCGCATGGAACGGGCCCTCGGGGCGTTGCCCCACGGCGTGGTCCTCTGCGACGAGCAGGGCACGATCGTCTACCGCAACGGTATGGCCATCGACCTGCTGGGCGGCGACGACCCCGACCCCGACGTGGAGGAGCGGATCGGTGCGCTCCTGGCTGCCGCCATCGATGGCAGGGGAGGGGAGAGCACGCTCGAGGTCGGCCATCCCCGGCGCGCCATCACCGTCCTGGCCTCGTCGCTCGACGACGACGCCCGCAACCTCGGGGCGGTCCTCATCCTCGACGACGTGTCCGACCGCGAGCGCCTCGATGCCGTGCGTCGCGACTTCGTCGCCAACATCACCCACGAGCTCAAGACGCCGGTGGGTGCCCTGGGGCTGCTCGCCGACACCCTGGCCACGGAGGACGACCCGGTCGTGCGCCACCGCCTGGCCCGCCGGCTGCAGGCGGAGGCCGGCCGGGTGGGTCGGGTGATGGACGACCTGCTCGACCTCAGCCGCATCGAGTCCGACGAGAACCCGGTCCGGGAGCCGGTGATGGTGCACCTCATCGTGGCCCAGGCGGCCGAGCGGGTGAGAACGGCGGCCCAGGACAAGGGCATCACCATCAACTTCGGCGAGCCGCCCCAGCGCCTGTCCGTCGTCGGCGACCGCCGCCAGTTGGTGTCCGCCGTCTACAACGTGGTGGAGAACGCGGTGAAGTTCTCCCCCGAGGGCTCCACCGTCGAGATCCGCGCCCGCCTCGACGGCGACCGCGTGGAGCTCAGCATCCGCGACCGGGGCGTCGGGATACCGCCCGGAGACCTCGAGCGCATCTTCGAGCGCTTCTACCGATCCGACCGCAGCCGGGCCCTCACCATCCCCGGGACGGGCCTGGGCCTCGCCATCGTCCGCCATGTGGTGGGCAACCACGACGGCGACATCCGCGTCGACTCCAAGGAGGGTGAGGGCTCCACGTTCACCCTCCGCCTTCCCGCCGGGCCTCGAGCGGCGGAGCCGCTGTAAGGATCTTCTCGGTGACGGACGACAGGGGGCCGGCGGGGTCGGGGTCCTCGCCGGCAGCGACGGGCGAGGTCCGAAGGACCCGGGCGCCCGTCGCCATACGATTGCCCTCAGTGGGGACCGAGACGGGGTGGCAGCCGCTGCGGAAACCACCGCGGCCGCGGATGCTGCTGGGCCGGTCTCCGTTCGCCCGGCTGGCGCTGGCCCACGGGTTGGCGGTGGCGGGCGACACCCTCGTCACCATGGCCTTGGCCGGGTCGCTGTTCTTTTCCATCTCCCCTGGGGCGGCGCGGGGTCGGGTGGCGCTCTACCTGGCCCTGACCATGGCGCCGTTCGTGCTGCTGGCGCCCCTGATCGGGCCCGCGCTCGACCGCAGCCGGGGTGGGCGGAGGACGATGCTGGTGGCGGCGGCCGCCAGCCGGGCCGTCGTGTGCTTCTCCATGGCCGGCCACCTGCACAGCCTGTGGCTGTTCCCGGAGGCGTTCGCCGTGCTGGTGCTCTCCAAGGCCCACATGGTGACCAAGAGCGCAATCGTGCCCACCACCGTCTCCGGTGAGGGGCAGCTGGTCTCGGCCAACTCCCGCCTGGCCGTGCTGGCGGTCCTGGCCGGGTTCGTGGCCGCCGTCCCCGGCCTGGCCCTGCTCAAGATCGAGGCCCTGGGCGCGCCCTGGGTGGTCCGGCTGGCGGGCGTGGCGTTCGCCGCCACGGCCCTGGCCGGCCTCCGCTTGGCCCGGCCGGTCAAGGCGTCCCCCAGAGCGGTGGAGGCCGGCGAGGCCGAGCTGCACACCGCGTCGGTGCGCACCGCGGCCACGGCCATGGCCGTGCTGCGCGCCGCCGTCGGCTTCCTGACCTTCTTCGTGGCCTTCGCCTTCCGTACCTCGGGCGCCCCGTCGTGGTGGTTCGGCGTCGTGCTGGCCGTGAGCATGGCCAGCTCGTTCCTGGCCGCGGCGGTCGCCCCCTTCCTGCGGCGCCACGTGGCCGAGGAGCGCATCCTCCAGGGCGGCCTGGCCCTGGTGGCGGTGGTGGGCGTGGTGGCGGGCCGGATGGACGCCGGGCTGGCGTCGACGTCCGTCCTGGCCGCCGCCGTCGGCCTGGCCGCCGGCGCCGGGAAGCTGGCCTTCGACAGCATCGTCCAGCGGGACGCCCCCGATGCCGTCCGGGGCCGCACGTTCGCCCGGTTCGAGACCCGGTTCCAGCTGGTGTGGGTGATCGGGGCCGCCGTGCCGGTGGTGCTCCGTATGCCGGCCGGCGCGGGTGCCGACCTCATCGCCCTGGCCACCGGTTTGGCGTTCGCCGCCTATCTGGCCGCCGCCCGGGCCACCGCGTCCCGCGGTCAACCGCCGGCGATCATGGCTGTGACCGAGCCCGAACCGTCAGTGCGGCCCGACTTCGGCAGGCGAGGCCGCCGGCGGGTCGGCTGAGCCGGGAGTCGGCGCCGCTAGTCGGGAAATTCGAGTCGGGCCAGCCACAGGCCCGGGGCATCCAGCTCGGCCGGAGTCGGGAGCTCGCGCTCCGACTGCCACAGCGAGCGCAGGCCGTCCTCGCCGGCCCGTTCCACCACCCCGCGGACGAAGGCCGCGCCCCGCTCGTACTGGCCCCGGCCCAGCTCCAACCCGAGCAGCCGCTCGGCGAAGCGGTCACCGTCGGACGGCTCCACCCGGCGGCGGCGCAGGGCCTCCGTGAGCATGCCGTAGGAGCCGATGAGCCCCCTCCCGGTTGTGTCCATGACATGGTCGACGTATCCCTCGATGGTCGCCACCAGCGTGGCGATTCGGCCCATGACCTCCTGCTGGGCCGGGGTCTGCAGGGCCCCGAGCAGCGTCTCGGGATTGCCGAGCATGTCCTGCAACGCGGACGGGTCGGTGGGGTCGATGTTGCCCAGGCTGGCCTCGAGAGCCTCGGGGTCGACCTCGAACCGGCTGACGAAGTCGTTGATGAGGCTTTCCAACCGGGTCCGGACGTGGGGCCTCCCCAGCACGGCGTGGTGGAGGACCTCCTTGAAGCAGACCCACAGCCGCAGGTCGTCGGGCGGCACGCTCCACTGGGAGGCGAAGGCGTCGAGGTTGGCAGGGACGACGAGGAGCTGGTCGGCCGGAGACCGGGGCAGCGGCAGGTCGTACTGGCCCAGAGCTCGCTTGGCCAGCTGGCCCACCATGTAGCCGGACTGGACGCCGAGGAGGACCGGCCCGAGCACCTTGCCCAGGTCGCCCAGCAGCTGAGTGGCCGGGTCGGCGTCGGCTCCTCCTTCGGCCGGGGACGAGGTGAGGGACGTGGCCAGGCGCTCGAGGAACGGCCGGTAGGCCTCCACGCTGTGCAGCGCCCAGTCGCCCCGGGTGACGGGTTGGACGGTCAACACGCCGCCGGCGATCGACGTGGCCAGCCCGGTGGCGTCGGTCACGTGGAGGTCGGCGACCCGCACGAGCTCCTCCAGGCGGATGCGCTCGAGCGGGTCGACGTTGGGCTCGGGCCGGCCATCGGTCGCGACCATCACCGCGATCTGGCGGCCGACGTCCCAGTTGACCGGTCCCTTGCCGCTGAACAATCGGGCCAGGTCGGCGAACATGGGCAGTCCCTCGAACGGGTTGCCGCCCTCGGGGCCGGAACTGCTCATCCCGGCATGCTACGACCGGCCCGGCGGCTACGCGTCGGCGGGACGTTCGGCGACGGTGACGGTCATGGTGTGACGCCGGCGCTCACGCACCACGTCGAGGGTGACGGCCGAGCCCGGTCGCTGCAGCCGCAGGGCCATGACCAGCTGCCCGATCGACTCGATGGGCCGGCCGTCCACGGCCACGATCACGTCGCGGGCGGCCAGGCCGCTCCGGTCGGCCGGGCTGTCTCGCTTGACGTCGGCCACCATCGCCCCACCTTCGACGTCGATCTCGGTGGCGGTGGCGCCGTCGACGTCATGGCCCTGGATCCCGATCCAGACGTTGACCACCCGCCCCGAGGCCACGAGCTGGTCGGCCACGGAGCGGGCCACGTCGATCGGCACCGCGAACCCTGCGCCCTTGGCCGCCACGTCGCTCCCGGCCACTGCGGTGGTGATCCCGACGACGCTGCCGGCGGTGTCGAGCAGGGCGCCACCCGATGACCCGGGGGCGATGGACGCGTCGGTCTGCACCATGTCGTACATGGGCCGCGTCCCAGGTCCGGTGACGTTGCGGTGCAGGGCGCGGACCACACCGACGCTCACCGACGGACCTCCGGCCGGACCCGGCGGCGAGCTCACCGCGATGGCCTTCTCGCCCACCTCGAGGTCGGACGCCGTCCCCATGGTGACCACCGGGAGCGTCCCGCCGTCGACCTTCACCACTGCGATGTCGGTGTCGGGGTCCGAGCCGATGACGCGCCCCACCAGCTCCCGCCCGTTCCCGAGGACGACCGTCAGCGCGGTGGCCCCCTCGACCAGGTGGGCGTTGGTGAGGAGGTGCCCGTCGCTGCGGAACAGCACCCCCGAGCCGCTCCGGCGATCGTCGAGCTCGAGCCTGGCGATGGCCGGTCCGACCTGCTCGGCGATCCGCACGGCGGCGTCGTCGCCGTCCGAGACGGTCGTAGTGAGCGGACGGACCACCATCTCGCGTTGCACGGGTGTGTCGGTCGAGCCGAAGAGGAGGGTGCCGGCGAGGATGACGAGGCCGGTGGAGATGAGGCTGGCCCCCAGGGCAGAGGCGCCCGCCACCAGCCACAGCGACCGCCGGGACGGCCGGGCGGCCGGGGGAAGCCCCATCTCCGACGGATGCCGCCAGAGGCGGTCCTCAGGAGGGAGCGGGGAGCGGTAGTAACCGGGGTCGTCCTCCGGTTCCTCGAGCTCCATCGGCCCGATGATACCGGCGGGCCGCGAAACCCGGTCGCGGTCCCCACGGGCGGTCACCGCCTGACCACGCCTCGCCGGTACCATGGTGACGTGGGTGACCAGCCACCTGATGGCGGCGACGACTGGGTCGGTCTCACCACAGAGACACTTCCCCTGGAGCAGGCCCGGGTCTGGTCGGAACGGCCGGACTGCGGGGCGGTCGTGCTGTTCACCGGCACGGTCCGGAACTTCGCGGCCGGGCGGCCCTCGGTGAGCGCCCTGGAGTACGAGGCCTACGAGGAGGAGGTCGAGCCCCGGTTGGCCGCCGTCGCCGTCGAGGCCCGTCGGCGGTGGCCGGGCGTGGGCCGCACCGTCCTGTTGCACCGGGTGGGCCGCCTGGCCGTCGGGGAGGCGTCCGTGGCGGTCGTCGTCTCGGCCCCTCACCGCGACGAGGCGTTCGCCGCCGCCCGGTACTGCATCGACGCGGTCAAGCAGTCGGTCCCGATCTGGAAGCGAGAGGAGTGGGACGGCGGCGCCGACTGGTCGCCCCGTGCGTCGCCCGTGACCGAGGTCGTCGGTCCATGAGCAGCCTTCTCTTCCTCGGCATCGCCGTGGTCGTGAGCGTGGTCGGTTGCCTGGTGCTGTGGGTGCGCCACCGGGAGCCCCGTTCCATGGACGCCCACATACGCGACTTCGCCCGGGAGCTCGACGCGCTCGCCCCCGGTCAACGCGAGGCCGCGCCGCGGCGACCGCCGTGGGCCCGCGACACCCGGGGCCGCCGGTCTGGCTAGAGACCTCGCCATCGACCTGGGCACGGCGAACACCCTCGTCTACGCCAAGGGCCGGGGGATCGTTCTCAACGAGCCGACGGTCATCGCCCTCAACGTCCAGACCCACGACGTGCTGGCCATGGGCCACCAGGCCTGGCAGATGATCGGGCGGACGCCGGGCTACATCCAGGCCGTCCGGCCGCTGCGGCAAGGAGCCATCACCGACTTCGAGATCACCCAGCGCATGATCCGCCTGTTGCTGCAGCGGGCCGGCCTGTCGCGGTTCCAGCGGCCCCGGGTGCTGCTGTGCGTGCCGTCGGCAATCACCGAGGTGGAGAACCGGGCGGTGAAGGAGGCGGCCCGTCAGGCCGGCGCCGCCGACGCTCAGCTGGTGGCCCAGCCCATGGCCGCGGCCATCGGGGCCGGTCTGCCCATCCACGAACCCCTGGGCAACATGGTGGTCGACGTCGGCGGCGGCACGTCGGAGACGGCCATGATCTCCCTCGGGGGCATCGTCGCCCTCCAGGCCATCCGGGTGGGCTCGTTCGACATCGACGCGTCCATCCAGTCCTACGTGCGCCGCGAGTACGGCATGGCCATCGGCGAGCGCACCGCCGAGGAGATCAAGCTGGCCATTGGGTCGGCCTATCCGACCGAGGACGAGGTCAAGGCCGAGGTCCGCGGCCGCGATCTGATGAGCGGCCTGCCCAAGACCGCCATCCTGTCGCCGGAGGAGGTCCGGGAGGCGGTCGAGGACAACGTCAAGGCCATCGTCGACTCGGTCGTTCAGTGCCTCGGGTTCGCCCCCCCCGAGTTGGCCCAGGATCTCATCCGGCAGGGCATCCACCTGGTCGGAGGTGGGGCCATGCTGCGCGGGTTCGACCGCCGTCTGGCCGAGGAGACGGAGTTGCCGGTCCACCTGGTCGACGCGCCCCTCGAGTGCGTCGTCCTGGGCGCGGGCAAGTGCCTGGAGGCCTTCGAGTCCCTGAAGGTGCTGTTCATGGGCGCCGAGCGTTAACCGTCATCGGCCAGGAGGTCCTCGGCGGCCTGGCGGACCTGCCAGTCCCGGTCGGCCCGGGCCCGGGCCAGGGCGGCGTCGACCTCCGGGCCGATGAACGGGGCCAGGGCGATGACCGCCCGGCGGCGGACGGTGGCCCGGTCGCCGGTGGCGGCCAGGATGGCGGGCAGCCCGCGCTCCTGGCCGATCGCGCCCAGGGCCGCCACCGCCGCCTCCCGGCAGAGGGCATCGGCGTGGTCGGTCGCCATCGCCGCCAGCGCGTCGACCACGGCCGGGTCGGCCTCCTCCCGCTCGCCGAGGGCCCACGCGGCCGTCTCCGCCACCGTGGGGTCGGCGTCGCCCAGCAGGGGGC
>JALYGL010000083.1 GCA_030777125.1 Actinomycetota bacterium | reverse complement strand
AGGTGGCGTCGTAGGCCTCCGAGTCGTCCCAGATGCCGGTCTGGGCGATGTTGGTGGGCCGGGCGCCGACCTGCTCGTAGGCCGGGTTGGCCTCCAAGAAGAAGTCGCACAGGTCGTCCCAGATGCGGCAGATGACCTTGCACCAGTCGATGATCTTGCCCAGCTGGGCGTAGTACTCGTTGAAGCTGGAGGTGGTGATGGTGGTCATCAGCCCACCGGGCAGCAGGGTGGAGGGGTGGGGGTACTTGCCGAACATGAGCATGCACATGATGCGCCCCACCCGGGTCCACTCCAGGGCCTCCAGGTAGATCTTGCCCGTGAGCGGGTTGAGGGCGTCCATGATGTCTTTGATGGTGGTGTAGCCGTGGACGTCGCCGTGGGGGGCCAGGGTCTTCTCGGCTCTGGTCACCAGCTCGGGGTTGGTGACGGTGACCAGGGCGGTGGAGTAGTCCGGACCGGCCAGCAGGCCCAGGTGCAGGGGCCGGTCGTAGAACATCTCGCCCACCTCACCGAGGTTGCGGACCTCGACACCCAGGGGCGGCGGGCACACGCCGAAGGCCATCTCGATGTTGAGCGAGCTGCAGCTGGCGTGCACCCCGCCGCACACCCCACAGGCCCGAGACGAGATGTCGATGGCGTCTCGGGGGTCGCGGCCCTCGAGGATGATCTCATAGCCCCGGAACAGCATGGCCCGGCTGTGGGCGTCGACCGCCTTGCGGTTCTCCAAGTCGAGCACCGTGTGCACGGCCAGGGCCCCGGCCACCCGGGTCATGGGGTCGATGTTCCAGTCCCGCAGCCGGGGCGGGGCGGCCAGCTGGGCCCCCGGCCCCTGCTGGCGGCGCACGTAGCTCCTCGGCCCGGCCGACGTCACCGAGTAGGGGCTGGCCACGCCTTCGCGCAACCGGGCCCGGCCGGACTCGTCGAACTCAATGGGCAGGTTCTTGAAGCACATGAATGCTCCTCTTCTCGCGGGTGGAGGCTCGGAGACCTCGGTGCGATCCTCCCACCCGGCTATCGCTGACCGGTAGTGTTGTAAGCGGTGCTTTCAGGAACGGTCCGCGACGGGGCAGGCGATCGGGTGTCGAGCGGCATCCCCGACGTCGACGCCCTGCTCGGCGGCCTCATCCTCGGCGACAACGTGGTGTGGGTTCTCGACGACACCGACGTCGTCCGCCACTTGGAGGACGCCTTCCTGGCCGAGGTCGCGGCCCGGGGCGAGACCGCCTACTACGTCAGCGCCGGGCGTGACCAGGCCCGCCTCCAGGCCCGCCTCGGCTCCGGCGCCACCGTCCTCGACGCTCGTCCCCGCGGCCCCTACGGCGACGCCGCCGTGCTGGAGACGGCCATCATCGAGGGGGCTCGGAACAATCCGCCCGGGTACGTCGTGGTCGACGGCCTGGTGGAGTTCGCCCGCCGGTGGGGTGCGGCCAAGGCCGTCGCCTTCTTCAGCCGGGTGTGCCCGAGGCTCTTCGATCTCGGGGCGGTGGCCTACTGGCGGGCCCCACGCACCGAGTTGGGCCGTTCCTTCATCGAGCAGGTCACCAACGTCACCCAGTGCGTGCTCGAGGTCGGCGACAGCCACCTGCGGGTGGTCAAGGCCGAGGGCCGGCCGGCGTCGGTCCAGGGCCGGTTGCTCCGCCTCGAGTCGGCAGGAGGGGTCGTCCGCCTGGAGGACGAACGGGGGCTCGGACGCCTCGGGCGGGGATTGGAACGGGTACGGCGGGAGCGCAACCTCAACCAGAGCGACGTTGCCCGCCTGGCGGGGGTGACACCGAGCGCCATCTCGCAGGCCGAAGCCGGGCGGCGAGGGCTGTCCCTCGACACCCTGCTGCTGCTCTCCGAGCGTCTGGGCATCGGACTGGACGACCTCCTGGCGTCGGCGCCGGCCGGCGGCTACGTGCTGGCCCGTCACCCTCGTGCCCGTGCCGACGCCAAGACCGCGCTCCTCGACGATCCCAAAGCCGGCCTCCGCGCCTACCTGGTGCGGTTGGGGCCGGGAGAGTCCGGGGCACCCGACATCCTCCACAAGGGCGCGGAGCTGGTCCTGGTGGCGTCGGGCCTGGTCCAGCTCACCATCGGCTCGGACACGCCGGTGATGCGGGCGGGCGACGCCGTGCTGGCCACCACCGCGGCGGTTTCGGGGTGGCGGAACCTCGTGAACGCGCCCGCACTGCTCTTCTGGGTGCTCCGGGACGAGCCGCCGCCACGCAGCCGGAGCGGCTGACCGGCGGCAGGCCCATATGCACGTCCTGTGGATTGTCGGCCACACTTGGGCTCCTCGGCGGGACGGACCCCCGCCAGGCGACGGTGCCCAATGCCCACTGACCTGCTGAAGATCCCCGGCGTCGATCCGCCGAAGCGCCGTCTCCGGCGCTCCCGGCACCGCGACGCGTGGACGTTGGGCCCGGCCCCGGTGAGGGCGTGGCCGTTCCGCCTCGGGCTCCCGTCCCGCCGTCGCTGGGCGGGTGCTCCGGGCCGCGGCCGGGGCGTCTCGTGGGCGTCGGTGGCCCTGGGCGCCGGCTATGCCGCGCTGGGCCTCTACGGCGTGGCTGCGTTCTGGTCGGCGACGCGCGTCGACGTGGCCGTCGAGGGCGTCGTCGACAGGGAGCGGCTCACCTCCGCGGCACTGGCCGACCGTGCCCTGCGGTTCAACATCGACCGAGACGGCGCAGCGGAGAAGGCGACGCTCCGTCTCGACGGGCGGGCGGTCCCAGACGACGACCGCCAGGTGGAGGGCGCCACCGTGGTGTGGCGTCCGGGCGACCTGCCCGAGGGCGAGCACCGCCTGGAGCTGGCCGTGCCTCGGCCGTTGCTCGGCGACTCCAAGTTCCTGCGCCGGTTCGTCGTCGACGACACGCCACCCCCCATCGAGGTCCCGGCCCTGCTCCCCGCGGTCGGGGTGTGCGAGCCGGTCGTGATCAGCGGCCGTAGCGAGTCAGGCGCGGCCCTGACGCTCGACGGGGCGCCAGTCCCGTTGGACGGCGACGCCTTCACCCTGCGCTACAGCCGCCCGCCGGCCGCGCCGCTGCACCTGGTCGCCCGGGACCGGGCCGGCAACGAGAGCAGGGCGGAGGTGATCGTCCCCGTCCGGTACCCCGGTGGGCACGGAGTTCACGTGACCGCCGCAGCCTGGGGCTTCGAGCCGATCCGGCGGGGGGTCCTGGGGCTGATCGACGCCGGTCTGATCTCGACCGTGCAGCTCGATCTCAAGGACGAGAGCGGCGTCATCGGTTTCGACTCCCAGCTGCCCCTCGCCGTGCGGGTCGGTGCCGTCCGGCCCGAGTACCGCCTGAAGGACGCCCTTGCCGAGCTCGAGCGCCGGGGCGTGCGGGTCATCGGCCGGATCGTCGCCTTCCGCGACGCCCCGCTGGCCAGATGGGCGTGGGAGAACGACCGGCGGGACTGGGTGGTCCAGGACGCGGCCGGCGGCATGCTCAGCACCTACGGCGGGTTCACCAACCCGGCCCATCCCGACGTGCACCGCTACAACGTCGACATCGCCGTGGAGGCGGCGGATGCCGGCGTCGACGACATCCTTTGGGACTACGTCCGCCGGCCGGAGGGCGACCCCGCGTCCATGGTCATCCCCGGCCTGGTGGTGCCCGGAGGCCGCCAGACCACGTCCGACGCGGTGGTCGAGTTCCTCGCGTCCGCTGGCACCGTCCTCCGGGAGCGCTGCGTCCATCAGGGGGCCTCGGTCTTCGGCATCGCCGCCGACCGGCCCGACGCCGTCGGCCAGGACGTGCCCCGCATCTCCCGCCACGTCGACTACGTGGCGCCCATGCTCTACCCGTCCCACTGGGTGCCGGGCGAGTACGACGTGGCCAACCCGAACCGCCAGCCCTTCGACATCGTGAAGGCCGCCCTGGCCGACTTCCAGGCGAAGACCGCCGGTACCGGCCGCCCCCTGGTGCCCTGGCTGCAGGACTTCAGCCTCGGACATCCCTACGGCGCACCCGAGGTGCGAGCCCAGATCACCGCCGCCGCAGCGGTGGGCGTGCGCGACTGGCTCCTCTGGAACGCCGGCGCCCGCTACACCGCGGGCGCACTCGAGCCAGGACCGGTGCGGACCAGATCCTGACCTCCGATGGGGGATGCAGCGCTGGCCAGGTAGTCGGCGGTCTAGGACGCCGCCTGTGCTGGGATCCGGCCGAGGCGTCCAGCGCGGAAGTCTTCGAACGCCTGCACGATCTCGGCCCTGGTGTTCATGACGAACGGGCCGTAGGTGGCGACCGGCTCCCGGATGGGGAGCCCGCCCAGGACGAGCACGTCGAGGGTGGGACTGCGGCTCTCCTGCGACCGGTCGGCCGACACGGTCACCGACCTGCCGGGCCCGAACACGGCCAGCTGCCCGCTGCGCACCGGTCGCCGCTCCGGGCCGGCCGTGCCCCGGCCGTTGAGCACGTAGGCCAGGGCGTTGAAGTCGGCCCGCCACGGCAGCGTCAACGACGCCCCAGGCTCGAGGGTGGCGTGGACCAGGGCGATCGGCGTGTGGGTGACGCCGGGCCCGCCGTGCCCGTCGAGCTCACCGGCGATGACGCGCACGAGGGCGCCCCCGTCGGGCGACGAGAGCAGGGCCACGTTGCTGCCCCGGATGTCCTGGTAGCGGGGAGCGGCGAACTTGAGCGAGCGGGGCAGGTTCACCCAGAGCTGGAAGCCGTGGAACAGCCCGCCGCTGGCCACCAGGTGCTCGGGCGGGGTCTCGATGTGCAGAATGCCGGCGCCCGCGGTCATCCACTGGGTGTCGCCGTTGGTGATGAGCCCACCGCCGCCGTTCGAGTCCTGGTGGGCCATCTGGCCGTCGATCATGTAGGTCACGGTCTCGAAGCCGCGATGGGGGTGCCACGGGGTGCCCTTGGGCTCGCCCGGCGCGTACTCCACCTCGCCCATCTGGTCCATGTGCACGAACGGGTCGAGGGCGGCCATGTCGACGCCCGCGAAGGCCCGCCGCACCGGAAACCCCTCGCCTTCGTAACCGCTCGGCGCGGTGGTGACGGAGACGACCGACCGGCCCTCGGGCAGGGCGGCGATGTCGGGCAGGCGGGGAAGGGCCAGGACGTTGTCGACGGTCACTGCAGGCATGTCGGCGCTCCTTCTGGAGATCTTCGCCTCGCGTCAACGTAGTTCAAGACAGAACTATTCCGTCAGGCGCGAGGCCGCACCGCCGGGTCAAACCCAGGCGGTCAGACCCTCAGAAGCCCGGACGGCCATCTTCTGGAGATCTCACCCGTCCGTACGGCAGCGGAACGCTTAGCTCCCTTCCTTGCGGCCCCGGACGATCAGGGTGCGGGGCACCATCCTGAAGGTGTCGCGCCAGTGGCGGCTGCGGGGACCGTCGCCACGGGGCTCGGGCTCGAGAATGGTGTCGACCCGGAACTTGGCCCGGCACATCCCGGCGAACACCTCGGCGAACGTGCGGTGGTGGTCGGCCAGGCGCTGGCCGTCCCAGGAGTACTCGACCGGCGTGGGGTCGAAGTAGGACCGCCGGATCAGCAGTGGCTCCTCGGCGTCGTCGTCGATGAGGTCGTAGGTCGGATGCGGCATGGAGAAGGCGAACGGCGCCCCCTCCTTGAGGACCCGGTGAACCTGGCGGAAGACGCGGTTGAGGTCCTCCACGAAGCCGAGGGCGTACGCCGAGAACGCGATGTCGACGCTGTCGGCCCGGAGGAACGGCAGCTCGGAGAGAGGGCCCTGGTGCAGCTCGACGCGGACGCCTTCGCTCTCGGCCAGTCGCTTCACGGCGGTGAGCTGCGGCGGGGCGAAGTCGAGACCGATGGCGTGGGCGCCCTGCTTGGCCATGGCCACCAGGTTCTGCCCGCCACCGCAGCCGATCTCCAGGACCCGCTTCCCGGTGGGCGAGCCCAGCAACCGGAGCTCCGCCTCGCCGTCGATGTCGGGCCCGTACTGGACGCTGTCGACGGCCGGGAGCACGCCCCCCGGCTCATCCGCCGAGATCCGGTTCCACGCCGCCGTGTTGTCGATGGGCACGGGGCAATACTGCTACGGCTCAGTCGCCGGCGACGAACTCCTCGACCATCTGGCGGGCCTCGTCGTCGTGGTACTGCACCGGCGGCGACTTCATGAAGTAGGCCGATGGCCCGGTGAGCGGTCCGCCGATGCCCCGGTCGAGCGCCACCCGGGCGCACCGGACGGCGTCGATGATGACCCCGGCCGAGTTGGGAGAGTCCCACACCTCCAGCTTGAGCTCGATGTTGAGGGGGACGTCGCCGAAGTTGCGCCCCTCGAGGCGGACGTACGCCCACTTACGGTCCTCCAGCCAGGCCACGTGGTCGCTGGGGCCGATGTGGACGTCGTCGGCGTGGATGCCGTTGTCGAGCTGGCTGGTGACGGCCTGGGTCTTGCTGATCTTCTTGGACTCCAGCCGCTCCCGCTCGAGCATGTTCTTGAAGTCCATGTTCCCGCCCACGTTGAGCTGGTACGTGCGGTCGAGCACCAGGCCGCGGTCCTCGAACAGGCGAGCCAGCACCCGGTGGACGATGGTGGCGCCCACCTGGCTCTTGATGTCGTCGCCGATGATCGGCACGCCCGCGTCGGTGAACCGCTGGGCCCACTGGGGGTCGGAGGCGATGAAGACCGGGATGGCGTTCACGAAGGCGACGCCCGCCTCCAGGGCCGCCTCCGCGTAGTGCTTCTGCGCCTGCTCGGAGCCGACGGGCAGGTACGCCACCAGGACCTCGGCCCCGCTGTCGCGAAGGGCCTGGGCCACGTCGACCGGCTCGGCCGGCGACTCCTCCACCGCCTGGCGGTAGTACTTGCCCAGTCCGTCGAGCGTCGGCCCCCGCTGCACCACCGCCCCGGTCTCGCCCACCGACGCGAAGCGGACCGTGTTGTTCTGGCCCGAGAAGATGGCCTTGCCCACGTCGAGGCCGACCTTGGCCGCGTCGACGTCGAAGGCGGCGACCACCTTGACGTCGGATACGTGGTAGCCGCCCAGCACGACGTGCATGAGA
>JALYGL010000082.1 GCA_030777125.1 Actinomycetota bacterium | reverse complement strand
GCGCCGAGGTGGCTCGGCGCCCGTCCTCGGCTCTCAGCCGACCGGCTGCTCCGGCCGGTCGTGCACACCGAGCTCGGCGGCCGCCTCGCGCTCGAGGCGTTCACGCCGGGCGGCGGCCGACTCGCCCTCGAGGAGGTCGCGAATCCAGCCGACGCCGCGTCGCGGACGACGCTCCTCAGCGCCGGAGATGGCGATCTCTTCGGGCTCCGGCCGGGGAGCGGGCTCCGACGGCTCGTCGTCCAGCTGGGCCTGGATGCCCAACTCTGCAGCCGCTTCTCGCTCGATTTCGTGACGGGACACCACTGGCTGTGCTCCGGCCAGGCGGGACAGCCACGGGCGGCGCTGCTGCAAGCGCCCAAGACCTTCGAAGTTCGTAGTCAGTGCAATCACCTCCGTCCGCTCCAACGCCATGGCGTCCCGCGGACTTCCCGCCACGTTCCGCGGAGCCGCAGAAGGCACGGGAGCGACGCGTCGAGCGGCCCCCGCCGGCCAGGGGATCCGGCTGCCATGCAGCCGGGTCAGTCGGTGGCTCGGGCCGTTCCGAGGATGGCGGTGTTGACGGCGATGGGCGATGTGCCGAGCAGGCCGGTGGCGCCGGTGGGCGACGAGATCCCGGACACGCTCGACGGGGCCGAGAGCGCCCCGCTGGTGGCCCGCCCGGTGCGCCCGGTGTTGGTGGACCCCGACTGGGCCCGGGCCTCGCCCGAGGGGCCTGTGGTGGCGAGGGGGGTGACGGAGACGAACGAGGATCCGCCCGTGCCGCCCGCGGCGTCGGCCGAGCCCACGCCGGAACCGCCCGACGCGGCCTGGGGTGCCAGCAGGCCGCCCGGGCCGAGAAGGGTGAGAAGGTTGACCACCCCGCCGCCCGGACCGACGGTGGCGGAGGCGGTACCGCCCGTGCCGCCGGTGCCGCCGGTGCCGGTCACGGTCGTGTCGTTGGCGGCCGGGCCCGTGCTGCCCGACCGGGCCTCGGCCACCGAGTCGGCCCCGCTGTTGGCTGCGGACGAGGCGTCGCCCACGGCGGTGGCCGGACCGGTCGAGCCCGAGCCGCCCGAGCCTCCGGTACGGGCGGCGCCGCCCGCGGCGGTGGCCGAGCCGAGGATGGCGGTGTTGGTGGCGGTGGGGGAGGAGGTGGCCGCACCCGTGGAGCCGGTGGAGCCCGAGCCGCCGGAGGCGGCGGTCGGCTGAGCCACGGCCGAGGACGTGGCCGCCCCGGTGTCGCCGGTGTTGGTGGCGCCCGACTGGGCGGTGGAGGAGCCGGAGCTGCCCGAGGTGGCGGTGGGGGCCACGACGACTGTGGAAGCGCCACCGTTGCCGCCGTTCGCGGTGCCCGTGGCCACGCCGCTGCCGCCCGTGCCCACCGTCTGGGCCCCCGCAGGACCGGACGCCCAGATGAGGCCGGCGACGAAGAACGCGGACGCCGGGCCCGAGAGTCGTCGGTTCGTTCGCTTCGTCACAGGAATCCCCCCATCGCCTGGCGGCGACCGTTGAAGGGCGAATCCTAACAAGCGTCGGCCGGCGCGCACGCCAGTTGATCCAGTCCGTCCTCCGGGAGCATGCAGGACCCCGTGCGATGCCAGCTGTCGAGGCGTTCGTCGGCGGGGCATCGGCTGCGGGCGACGAACCGGTCGACGTAGGTGGCAACCGCGTCGACCAGGGCCGGGGCACCGTTCCTGCCGGCCAACGCACTGAGGGCGATGTCGAAGCACCGCCGGGCGGCCCCGTCGAGGGCCGGATGGGCCGGGCCGTATCGGGCCGCGTCCGCCCAGCAACCGGTCACGCCGGCCGCGGAGGCCGACGCCTCCGCCATGGCGGCTTCGTCGTCGAGCAGGGTGGCCGTGACCGCCACGGCTACGGGCCACCACGGCGGCGGGAGGGCGTCGAGGAACCGCAGCTCGAGCCACCCGCGAGGCCGCACGGGCGGGAAGAGGGTGGTGAGGTGATACGCCAGGTCGCCAGCGGTGGGATGGCCGAGGGGATGCCCGCCGGTGATCCAGCCGGCGAAGGTGAGGTGCTCGGGCACGGGGTGGAACCGCCCGTCGTCGGTCCTGATGAACATCACCCTCGCGTCGAGGGCGTAGCCCGCCCAGGAGTCGCAGCCCTGCGTCGGCTGCCAGGCCGGCGCAGTCCGCGTTGGGTCGATCGCCGCCCACGTGCTCAGCCGGGCCGAGCGCAGCCCGGAGGCCCGGCCGAAGGCGACGGGCGAGTTGGCGAACGCCGAGGCCAGCACGGGCGCCAGGCGGTGGGCGGCCGTCCAGCGGTCCTGGTGCCGCTCGGACGGCCCGGCGTCGAGGTTGACCTGGACCGATGCGGTGGCCGTCATCATCGTCCGGCCGGCGGGGCCGGTGGCGGAGAAGTAGGCGTCCATGGCCCGGTACCGGGAGCTCGGCTGGACGAGCGGGCGGGGGCCGTCGGGATGGAGGCCCATGCCCAGCAGGCCGAGCCCGAGTCCGGCCAGGTGAGTCCGAGCCACGGCGACGTCCGCCGTCACCGCCGCCACCGCCGCCTCTGCGTTCGGCGCCGCAGGCGAGCTCAGTTCGAGCTGGCCGCCGGGCTCCATGGTGAGCCGGCTCCCACCCGGGAGCGGCGGCAGCCCGTCGACGGCCTCGGCCGTGGCCGTGACCGGGCCCGAGCGGCCCTCTGAGCGGGAGACCGGGCCCGAGCGGGCGAGGGGGACGACCAGCCACTCCAGCTCGACGCCGACGGTGCCGGAGGGGCCGTCGAGGAACGACCTCCGGCGCAGGAGGTCGGCGGCCGCGGTGAGGGAGAGCGACGGTTCGGGCGACGTCACGGGCACCGGAGCCTTGCACACCACCGCGCAGCCCGGAGGGCGCTGCCGCTGTGCCGCGGCACCGGCGACGCGGCCCTATATGGTCCGACCGTGACCGGGGGCGACGTGTCCAGGCCTCGCGACAGCCAGAGGGCCCGCCTCTACCGGGCCGAGGACGAGGTCGGTCCGGGCCGGGGTCTGCCCACGGTCGAGAAGCTCCAGGCGTACGTCGACCACCTGGCCGCCAGCGACTGGTTCCACTCCCGCTGGGGCGGGCGGTCGTTCGACGTCCGCCCTGGGTACGGGCACCGGCGGGCCACGGCGGCCCCCAACGGCGTCCTCCAGATGCCGCGGTGGGCCCGGACGGAGGTGGTCGTCCTGCACGAGGTCGCCCATTGCCTCACGCCGGTCGAGTTCGCCGCTCACGGGCCCGAGTACGCCGGCATCCTGCTCTCACTCGTGCGCCGCGCCGTCGACCCCGGCACCGCCCAGCGCATGGAGGACGCCTTCACCCGTCACCGGGTGCGCTGGACCCTCGTCGGCGTCCCCGTGCCCGTCGCCGGTCGGCGGCCGTAGGGCGGCCCTAGCCGCCGCCGCCGGGGAGGGCCGACCGGGCGGCCGACGCCACCGCCGGCTCGGGATGGTCCTGCAGCGACACGACCAGGGCTGCCCAGTGCTCCTCCCATCCGCTTCTGGGACCGGCCGCGGCCGCCACCGCCACCGCCACCCGAGGTGCAACGTGCCCGGCACGGGTGGCCAGCTCACCGGCCATTCGCAGCAGCGACTCCGGGTCCCACGCCGCCGGGTCGGCGTCGAGTGCCTGCTGCACCCGCTGGGCCAGGCCCTCGACGTGGAGCGGACGGGTGGCGCACTGGCCCACAGCCTCCAACAGCACCCGACGGACCTGAC
Source organism: Actinomycetota bacterium (assembly GCA_030777125.1). GTDB lineage: Bacteria > Actinomycetota > Acidimicrobiia > Acidimicrobiales > AC-14 > JALYGL01. The sequence continues at coordinate 3,291 of JALYGL010000082.1, read as the reverse complement.
CGGGCGAGCTCCAATCGAGGGAGCCGATGCGGAGGCGTTGCTGCAGGTCCACGAGGCTGCGGTCCGCGCCCAGGGCGGCGGCCACGCCGTTGATCGTCTTCCGCATCCGGCGGCGCTCCTCGGCGGGAAGGGCCAGGAGGAGCGTGGCCAGATGGTCGAGGCGCTGGCGCCGGCGCAGGTCTCGACCAGGGTCCCCCCTCTGCGGCCCCTCGAGCGGGGAGGCCAAGGAAGCGGCCAGCAGGACGAGTGGGCGGATGCCCGGGTCTCGGCGGGCGGAGTCGACGACCGCCGCCGCCGCATCCACCCATTCGTCGCCGGAGTCGAGGTCGGCCACGACGGCCGCGGCCGCCTCGACTCGGGATTCAGGTCCTGCCGGCACCAGACGATGGTGCCCCAAACGAGGCGCGGGGCGAAGGACTACCCGGCGTAGGCCGCCGTGTCCGTCCGCTTGTCGATCGCCATACCGACGAGCCCGGCGGCGATCATGGCCACCGCCAGCGCCAGGTGCAGGATGTTGTCGGCGTTGTTGACGGGCAGGAAGTTGGCGTCGCTGGCCTCGTCGACCAGGACGCCGTACACCAGCACACCGAGGTAGGCGATGCCGCCGCCGATGAGGTAGGCCGCGGCCCACGCTCGCTTGGCCGCGGCGAGCAGCCCGACGCCGAAGAGGAGGTGGACGATGTTGTGGAGGATGCTCACCCGGAACAGGCCCAGGAGCTCGGCGTTGGAGTCGGTGCCGGCGAACTTCAGCTCGTCGTAGTTGGACGTCACGCCAGGGATGAACCCGGCCACGCCGACGAGCGCGAAGGTGAGCCCGAAGACGGCGGCGAGGGTCTGGAGCAGCGACCGGCGGCCGTCGCCCGTGCCGCGCCGGGAGGCCGGCGCCGAGACGCTGTCGAGAGGCTTGCTGGTCCGGTACTGGTGGGGCTGGGACACCGCAGACTCCTTTGATTGCCGGGAACAGATGTGGCGCCGCTCCTTGACACCCGCCGCGGGTGTACCCATGGCGGGGACGTCCGTCACCTGGTCCGGGCTCAGAACGGCGGGTCGGCGCACGGGAGGCCGCCGCCCCCGCCCGGAGGGTCGGGCCGGGGGTACGGCTCCACGAACCCCGATCCGGGATCGCCAGTGGTGAGGTAGCGGAGGATGCCCCTGGCCACCGCCTGGCCCTCCACCTGCTGGACCTCGGGTCGGGCCAGCAGGTCGGCCTCCGGGGGGTTGGAGATGAACGCCAGCTCGGCCAGCACGCTCACCACCGGGCGAGGAAGGCGGAGCATGGCGTAGTAGTCGCCACGGGTGCCGGGCCGGTACTTGGCGCCGGCGTCGCGGTCGCCGACCCAGGCCACACGATACGCGGAGAGGGCCCTCACCACCTCCTCCTGTATGAGGCCGGCCAGGCGCTTCGATTCGCCGGAGCCGATCTGGTAATACGTCTCCGTGCCCGGTCCGGGCGTCGGCCCGTCGGGCTCGGCGTTGTGGTGGATGGAGACGAAGGCCCGCGGCCCGAGGCTCCGCGCCATCTCGGCCCGGGTCGCCAGCGCCACCTCGTAGGGCCCGGTCCGGGTCGACACCACCGAGACCCCGGCCGCCTCCAGGGCGGCGGCGGCATGGCGGGACACCTCCAGGTTGAGGGGCCCCTCCTCGAGCGCCCCGTTGGGCGATCTGGCCCCCGGCTCCTTGCCGCCGTGGCCGGGATCGAGGACCACGGTGGCTCCGGGCATCGGCGTACCGTCGGCGATGGTGGCCGTTCGCCCGCAGGGGGTGCGCACCCGCCATCCCTGGGCCACCCGCTCGAGCACGGGCACCACCACGCCCCGGGGCGTCACCAGCGCTCCGGGGCCCGCGTTCGTCGTCGACGTCGTGGCCGGCGGCGCAGTCGTCGTCGACCCGGTGGTCGGTGGGTCAGCTCGGCCGGCGACAGCGTCGCCTCCGCCACCCGACGCGCACGACGCCGACACCAGGGCCAGACCGGCGACCAAAGCCGCACGCGCCCGTCCGGCCGCGGGCCGCCGCCTCATGGACGCAGCCCGTATTGCGCCAGCGTCGCCTCGGGCCCGGGGAACACCGCGGCGGCGGCGGCGAAGAAGTCTCCCGGCGTGGCGATCCGGTAGGCGTTCTGGGCCACGAACACGCGGAGGGCGCAGTCCACCAGCTCCGCGGGCCCGAGAGCCGCTACCGCCTGCAGGCCTTGGAGGTAGACGCCGGCGAAGAACACCGAGGACCGAGGGTCCCAGTACGTCATGGGCTCGCCCAGCCGCCCCCGCACCTCCGGGGGCACGGCGCGGGCCCGGTAGCGGGCCAGGGCGCCCTGGCCGGTGGCCTCGGTCCACATGGCCAACCCCTCGTCCAGCCACGGGTCGCGGGCCTGGTTGTTGCCGACCAGACCGTAGAACCACTGGTGCCCGATCTCGTGGGTGAGGGTGGCGCCGAGGGTGTCCGGTCCGTGCATGACGTGGGTCGGGTACTCGATCCCGCTGCGCAGGGTGGGCGTGACGGAGACCGAGAAGGTCGACCACGGGTAGGCGCCGAAGCGCCGGCCGAAGTCCTCGAGCACGGCCACGGACTGGCGCAGGTAGTCCGCCGGTGCGTCGTCGATGCCGGCGTGGACGCCGACGGTGACCTGGACGGGGTCGGGGGCGTTGGCCGTGCCGGTGACGACGGTGAACCGCCCGACGGCCACGGCCACGTCGCGCACCGCGGTCGCCGTCCAGTGGCCGGGCCGGTCCGACATCCCGGTGGCCACCACGCCGAACCCGGCGGGCGTGGTGACGGTGAGGTCGAAGTCGGCGGTGGGCGCGGTCGACGCCTCCGAGAACTGGCTGGTCGGCGGCCTGGTGTTCCAGCCCACGCCCGGCTCCCACTCCAGGATCGGGAAGAACGAACCGAGCCGGACGGCGTCGCCCTCCACCGCGATCCGGTCCCTGATGGGCCCCGGGAGGGTGAGCGTCCACGGGACCGAAGCCACCACGGTCCGTCCCGCGCCCGTGGCGACGGGCACCACCAGCATCGTCGGCGACTCCAGGGTCGCCGCCACCTCCCGCCCGTCGACGTGGACGGGGCCGGTCTCCATGCGCGCGCCGGCCGCGGCCTGGCGGGGCCCGTTGGGCCACAACCGGAACACCAGGCGGTCGGTGTCGATGTCGGGAGTGAACCGGACTTCGACCGTGCCCTCCGCCACCCGGTCGCGGGGGCGCACGTCGACCCGGAGGGCGTAGCGGGGCCGGTCGGCCGGCGGCGCCAGCCGGGGGGGGAGCGGCGGGCAGGCGGCGACGGTGGCCCGGGGCAGCGACG
>JALYGL010000081.1 GCA_030777125.1 Actinomycetota bacterium | reverse complement strand
CTGGCCTGCCTCGGGTTCCACGTCTGGCCGTCCAAGGCCGCCGACCCCGACCACGCCGACGAGCTGCGCATCGACCTCGACCCCACGCCGGGCGTCACCTTCCCCATGGTCCGGGAGGCGGCCGCCGAGGTCCGCGCCCTTCTCGGCGAGGTGGGCGTCATGGGGCTGCCCAAGACCACCGGCAACCGCGGCATCCACGTCTACGTCCGGTTGCAACCGCGGTGGACGTCGTACGAGGTGCGGGCGGCCGCGGTGGCCGTGGCCCGGGAGCTCGAGCGCCGCCGCCCCGACCTCATCACCGCGGCCTGGTGGAAGGAGGAGCGGGGCACCCGGGTGTTCGTCGACTTCAACCAGAACGCGCCGCACAAGACGATCTTCGGAGCCTGGTCGGTGCGGGCCCGTCCGGGCGCCCAGGTGTCGACGCCGTTCGGCTGGGACCAGCTGGACTCCATCCACCCGGACGACCTCACCATCGCCACCGTGCCGGCCAGGGTGGTCGCCGGTGGAGACCCGTGGGCGGCGATGGAGTCCGAGCCGCAGTCGCTGGAGCCGCTGCTGGCCATGTCGGAGCGCGACCGCGCCGCCGGCCTTCCCGACGCCCCGTGGCCGCCGGTCTACCCCAAGATGCCGGGCGAGCCGCCCCGCGTCGCCCCCAGCCGGGCCCGCAAGCCGCCGGCGTGACGAAGCCCTACCGGCTCCGGTCCTCCATCTCCCAGGCGTGGTCGAGGACGTGCCACGACATACGGCGGGCGGCGTAGCGGTAGGGCCAACCCTTCCCCGTGGCCGGGGCCGGCTGCCGAGCGGCCCTCAGAGCGGCGAGGATGGCACTGCGGACGTCGGTGATCGCAGCCCGGTCGCCGAGGGGGGCCTGGCGCAGCTTCAGCCCGATGGCCCGGGCGTAGGCCGCCTCCGCGCCCAGCACGTGGTCGACCATCTTGTCCCTGTCACGGCCACCGCCGCGCGGGCCCTTCCGCAGCTCGGCCGGGGTCGCGGCCACCACCCGGTCGAACACCGTCCACGACGCCTCCAGCAAGGCCGCCATCCGCTCGGCCCGGGGCTTCGTCAGTGGGGTGAGATCGGCGGCGGCCTTGGCGTCGGGAGCGCCGAAGTCGGTGGTGGCCGACCCGGGGAGCCGCTCGACCACCTCCAGCTCGGCGCCCGCCGACTTCGGGAACCGCACCCCGGCCGCCTCGGGCACGGCCCGGTAGCGGCCGGCGTAGGCGGCCAGCGCCTCGAGCGCCCCCTCGTCCGTCTTCGCCGCCCGGGCCCAGCCGGGCCAGTCGAGGGCACAGGCGAAGACCTTCTTGGACCCGACTTCGAGGTACACGGGCGTGCTCACCGTGCCATCCTGCCGCAGCATGGAACCGGGCCTGGTGCGCGACGCCCTGGCCATCGTCGTCGGGTTCGCAGCGGGGATGCTCTCGGGCGCGATCGGCGTCGGTGGCGCCGTCATCACCACGCCGGGCATCCGGCTGCTGGGTGCGTCCGCATTCGTGGCCGTGGGCACGACGCTGCCCTCCATCCTGCCCGGGGCGGTGGCCGGTACCGCCCGCTACGCCCGCGAGGGACTGGTCGACTGGGGGGTGGTGGCGGCGGCCGCGCCCGCCGGAGTGGTGGCCGCGGTGGCCGGCTCGCTCGCGTCCCATTCCGTCCCCGGCGACGGTCACTGGCTCATGGTCCTGACCGCCGTCCTGGTCGGCGTCACCGCGGTGCGGATGCTGCGCCCGCCCGACGAGGACGACCCTCCCGTCGGCCGCGGGAGGCCTCGGAGCCGGCTGCGGGCGGCGGGTGTCGGCGGGGCCGCCGGGCTGCTGTCAGGGCTCCTCGGGGTCGGTGGGGGCATCATCCTCGTACCCGGCCTCAGCCAGGTGGTCGGGCTGGAGCTCAAGGCGACGGTGGCCACCTCGCTGGCCTGCGTCGGGATCCTCGCCGTCCCGAGCACCGTCACCCACGCCGCCCTGGGCGACATCGACTGGCGGCTGGCCCTGCTCCTGGCCGTTGCCGTCGTCCCCGGTGCCCGGGTCGGGGCCGCACTGTCGATCCGGGCGCGCGAGCGCCGCCTCCGGCTCGCCCTGGGCGCGTTCCTCGCCGTCGTCGCCGTCGGCTACGGGGTGAGCGAGCTCACCTTCGCCCTCCGATGACCTGGCGGGCGCGGGTGAACACCGAGTCGAAGGCAGCCTCGGTCAGCGTGCCGGTGAACGTGTTCTGCTGGCTGGGGTGGTACGACGACAGGAGCACCCGACCGTCGGGCAGGACGGCCTCGGCGCCGTGGCCGAACGGCGGCCTGGGCCTCAGTCGGTACAGCTGGCACAGGGCGTTGTGGGCGAACTGGCCCAGGACGACGACCACCCGCACACCGGCGAGCAGGGCCATCTCCCGGACCAGGTACGGCAGGCAGGTGTCGCGCTCGGCGGGCGTGGGCCGGTTCGCCGGTGGGGCGCAGCGCACGGCGGCGGCCACGTAGGCGCCGGTGAGGGCCAACCCATCGCCGGCGTGCACGCTCGTCGGCTGGTTTGCGAACCCCGCCTTCCACAGGGCCCGGTACACCCAGTCGCCGGAGCGGTCGCCGGTGAACACCCGCCCGGTGCGGTTGCCGCCGTGGGCGGCCGGCGCCAGCCCGACGACCAGGAGGGTCGCCTCCGGATCGCCGAAGCCGGGTACCGGACGGCCCCAGTAGGACTCGTCGCGGAACGACGCCCGCTTCTCGGCCGCGACCTGCTCGCGCCAGTCCACCAACCGTGGGCAGGCCCGGCACCCGACCACCTCGGCGGTGACCCGGTCGAGCGAATCGGTGCTCATGGCCGCGGGCACCCGGGTCCTTCTGTCTCGGACCACCACCAGAGTTCGAGTGGCGGTACGGGTAGTTTGGACCCACCCATGGCCCGTTCCGCGGCGAAGCCGCGTCCCACCCTCGTGCTTCTCGTCCGCCACGGGCAGACCCCGACCACAGGCAAGATCCTGCCCGGTCGGGCCGGCGGGCTGCACCTGTCGGACACCGGCCAGGCGCAGGCCCGGGCCGTGGCCGAGCGACTGGCGGCCCTGCCCAAGGTGGACGCGGTCTACGCCTCGCCGCTCGAGCGCACTCGGGAAACGGCCCGGCCCATCGGTGAGCGCCGCGGTCTCAAGGTGCGCGTCGAGCGGGGCCTGCTGGAGGCCGACATCGGCGAGTGGACCGGCCAGGAGCTGAAGGCGGTGCGCAAGGCGCCGGAATGGAAGGCGGTGCACGCCTATCCGAGCGGTTTCCGTTTTCCCGGCGGCGAGTCGTTCGTGGAGATGCAGAACCGGGTCCTGGCCGCAGTCGAGCGGCTCCGCGCCGCCCACCCCGGCGGCACGGTCGTGGCCGTCTCCCACGCCGACGTCATCAAGGCCGCGGTGGCCCACGCCTTGGGCACGCACCTCGACCTGTTCCAGCGCATCGTCATCTCCCCCTGCTCGGTCACCGCCATCAGCTACGGCCACACCGGCCCGGTCGTCCTGTCGGTGAACAGCGTCGGCGACCTGAAGTCGGTGGAACCGTCGTGAGCGAGTCGTTCGACATCACCGACGTCGACCACCTCACCACGGGCACCGTCGGCGAGCCGGGCAAACGCGTCTTCTACCTGCAGGTCGGCAGTGGCGGGCAGGTGGTCTCCCTGCGTCTGGAGAAGACGCAGGTCGCCGCCCTGTCCGCCTACCTCACGGCCATGCTCGCCGACCTCCCTCCGCCCGGCGACCTCACCGCCGACATGGGGCTGGTGGAGCCGGTGGTGGCCGAGTGGGTGGTCGGTTCGCTCGGCGTCTCCTACGACGAGGACGCCGACCGCATCGTGCTGGTGGCCGAGGAGCTGGTGGAGGAGGGCGCCGATGCCGCGTCCGCCCGCTTCGTCGCCACCCGCGAGCAGGTCGCCGCCCTGGCCGCGCACGGCGCCGAGATCGTGGCCGCCGGCCGGCCGCCGTGCTCGCTGTGCGGGCAACCCCTCGACCCGGAAGGACACGTGTGCGTCCGGCTGAACGGGCATCGACGCCGGACGCCCTGACCCTTCTGCGGACGGGCGACGTCGCCGTCAAGGGGCGGCTGCCGTGGAGCTCGAACGGCACGTTCCTCGTCGAGCTGTGCATGGAGGGCCACACCGGAGCGGCCGTCTACAAGCCCGCCCGCGGCGAGCGCCCGCTGTGGGACTACCCGTCGGGACTGTTCCGCCGCGAGGTCGCGGCCTTCGTCGTCTCCGAGGCGCTGGGCTGGGGGTTGGTGCCCGAGACGATCGTGCGCGACGGGCCCCTCGGGCCCGGCTCGCTGCAACGGTTCGTGCCCGCCGACTTCCGTGAGCACTACTTCACCCTGCTCGAGCGGCCCGAGCACCACGACGCCCTGCGCCGGATCTGCGTGTTCGACCTGCTGATCAACAACGGCGACCGCAAGAGCGGCCACTGCCTTCTGGGCGACGACGGGCGCATCTGGGCCATCGACCACGGGCTGTGCATGCACGACAACCCCAAGCTGCGTACCGTCATGTGGGACTTTGCCGGCGAACCCGTCCCCGAACCCCTGGTGGCGGATGCGTCTCGCCTGGCCGTCTCCCCACCCGAGACACTGGCCGGGCTGCTGAGCGTCGAGGAGATCGACGCCATGGTGGCCCGGGCCGCGGCCCTCGTCCGCCGCCCGGTCTTCCCGGTGGTCCGCTCCGAGCGCGCCTACCCGTGGCCGTTGGTGTGACGCCCCCCTCGACCGCCGACCTTGTGGACGGCGACGACCTCGACGGGCTGCTCGTCCGCATCGACCACCTCTGCGCCGACGGCGACTGGGACGGCGTGGTCGACCTGAGAGATCGCTGCCGGCGAGCCTTCCTGGAGCGGGGACGCCAGCTGTGGCCGGCGTCGTCCCACGCCGAGTACCGGCTGGCCCTGGAGGCTCCGGGGCCGTGGGCGGCCGAGGTCCTGACCCCGGAGGCGGGCAAGTTCTCGCTCGGCCCCCTGGCCGAGGTGGCGGCGTCGACCCACACCTGGGCCGAGTTGGCGCCCCACGCGCCGCCGACACCGGAGGCCGGAATGGCCGCCCACGAGCGGGTGGTGCGCGGCGAGGACCTCTCCGGTCGGGCCGACGTGGCCGGGGGCGTCCTGGAGCTCCCCCTGCGGCTGGAGCCGTGGGAGCCGGTGTACCCCGTGGCCGGGTACAAGCCCCATGAAGCCCAGTTCCCCGACGTTGCCCTGCCGCCGCTGGGCGAGGTCGGGCTCCCGACCGCCGCCCCCGTGGTCGACGACCCCGACGGGTGCGGGGCCCTCGTCGACCTGGCCGCGGTCTGGAAGCGCGAGTCGAACGGCGAGGTGGCTGCGGTCGGCGTGGCCGGCGACGCCCTCGGAGCGGTGGCCGCCCTCGGTGTCGAGAGGGCTCGCATGAGCGAGGTGACGCCCGACCACGCCGTGGCGGTGATGGCGTGGGCCGCGGCCAGCGGTGGCGCCCACGGCCGCCGCCGAGGCATGGCCGCCGGTCGGTTCTCGGCCTGGTGGACGGTCGCCGCCCTCGGCGACCTCCTCGGCGACTGGCCCTTCCGGCCCGACGACGTGGGTGACGTGGCCGCCGAGCTGCGCTGGTACCGGTGGGACGTCGGAGGGCCCGCCACCGGCTGGTCGCTGCGCCTGGCCGTGGAGGATCCCGACGCCGGCCGGGCCTGGGCCGTGCAGGCCACCGACCGTGTCTGATGGCGGCGGGCACCGGGTCCTTCGGTCGGAGTCCCGAGCGAGCTGCAGCGCAGCGGAGGCGAGACCAGGACCTCGCCCGCCGCTGCCGGCGGGGGCCCCACCCCGCCGGCCCCACCCCAGCGGTGCCCGCGCACTAGCGTCCTGGCAGCGAGGGAGGAGAGCGGCTTGGCCATGGGAGAGGTGCGGTTGGAGGTGCCGGCGTCGCCGGAGTTCTTCCGCATCACCCGCATCATGGTGGCGGGCGTGGCCAGCAGGGTCGGCTTCACCCTCGACGAGGTCGAAGACCTGCGCATCGCCATCGACGAGCTGTGCTTCGCCCTGGTCGGGCGAGCCGGCCGCCCAGGCACCCTCACCGTTCACTACGCCATCGACGACGGCGGGCTGTCGGTACGTGGCATCGCCCAGTTCGCCGACGGGGCGGGGAGCACCCCGGTCCTGTCCCCACTCTCCGAGCAGATCCTCAGCGCCGTCGTCGACGAGTGCGAGGTCTCCGGCGGAGCGGACGGGCCCTCCTTCCGGATGGTCAAGCGCCTGCAGGCGGGCTGAGTGGTGGCCTTCGACAGCAAGGAGCGGGACGATCTCCGGCGGAAGTTCCACGAGTACGCTGTCAGCCGCGACCCGGCACTGCGCGACGAGCTGATCACCGCCCACATGGGACTGGCCGAGTACCTGGCCCGCCGCTTCACCAACCGGGGGGAGCCGCTGGACGACCTGGTGCAGGTGGCGTCGCTCGGACTGCTCAAGGCGGTCGACCGCTTCGACCCCGAACGGGGCCTGGAGTTCTCCACCTACGCCACTCCGACGATCGTGGGCGAGCTGAAGCGCCACTTCCGCGACAAGGGCTGGGCCGTCCGGGTCCCCCGGCGCGTCCAGGAGCTCCACCTGCGCCTGGGGGCGGTGGTCAGCGTGCTGTCCCAGGAGCACGGCCGGTCCCCCACCATCGGCGAGATCGCCCAGTCCGCGGCGGTGTCGGAGGAGGAGGTGTTGGAGGCCATCGAGGCCGGTCACGCCTACCGGTTCACGTCCCTCGACGCGCCGACCGGCAACGACGACGAGAGCGCCCTCTCGGCCCAGCTCGGCGAGGAGGACCAAGGCCTGCTCGACAGTGAGCACCGGGTGACCCTGTCACCCCTCATCGCCGAGTTCCCCCGCCGGGAGCGCCTGATCCTGCACCTTCGGTTCTTCGAGGGACTGACCCAGTCCGAGATCGCCACCCGCCTGGGGATCAGCCAGATGCACGTCTCCCGCCTGCTGGCGCGGAGTCTGGCCCAGCTCCGGGCCAAGGCCCAGGAGGACGAAACGCCGTGAAGATCATGCTCATCGTCAACCCGTTCGCTTCTGCCGTGACCCCTCGGGCCCGGCAGGTGGCGATCGACGCGCTGGAGGGCCACGACGTGACGGTGGCCGACACCAGCCGGCGCGACCACGCCACCGACCTGGCCCGTGAAGCCGCGGCCGACGGCACCGAGGTGGTCGTGGTCCTCGGCGGCGACGGCACCGTCAACGAGGTGGCCCACGCCCTGGTGGGCACGCCCACCGCCGTGGCCCCACTGCCGGGCGGCTCGACCAACGTGTTCGCCCGCACGCTCGGCGTCGACCGTCGGGCGGCACGGGCAGCCGTCCAGGTCCGCGAGCTGCTCGAGCGCGGCGTCGTCCGGTCCATCCCGGTGGGCTCGGTGAACGGGCGCCACTTCCTGTTCCACGTGGGCGTGGGGTTCGACGCCGCGGTGGTGGCCCAGGTCGAGGGCAAGGCGGAGCTGAAGCGGAAGCTGGGCCAGGCCGTGTTCGTCTACGCCGCCTTCGACACCTACTTCCGCCACTACGACCACAGCCGCCCCCGCTTCTCCGTGCGGCTCCCGGATGGGACGTCGGTCGACGACGGCTACTTCCTCATCTGCCTGAACTCGAACCCGTACACCTACCTCGGACGCCGCCGGCTCACGGTGACGCCTGACGCGGTCGAGAGCCGCGGCCTGGTGAGCGTGACCGTCCGGTCCCTGACCGTGGGCAACCTCGTCGGGGTGTTCGCGTCCGCGGTCGGAAGCGGCACTCGCCTCCGCGCCAACCCCAAGGTCGACTACCGCTCCGACCTCGAGAATTTGGAGGTGCGCGGGCACGGTCCGGTGCCGTACCAGGTCGACGGCGACTACCTCGGTGAGGCCGAGACCCTGTCCATCAGCCACCATCGGGACGCCCTCAAGATCGTCGCTCCGTAAAGAGCCTCTTGCCGGCTGATGGCCCCACCGGTACAGTTGGAGCTTCGGCACCCCCCGCTGCGCTCATTCCCGGTTTCGTTCGGCGGCGTTTGTGAACCGTTTCACAAGCACGGAGGAGATGCAATCTAGTGGCACTCACATGGAGCAGACCGTATGAGTGGGACGTGGACGACTGGCGTCGCAAGGCTTCCTGCCGCGACACCGATCCCGACCTCTTCTTCCCGGTAGGCACGACGGGCCAGGCCCTCGACCAGATCGAGGCGGCCAAGATCGTGTGTCGCCAATGCGACGCCCGCCCCGAATGCCTCGAGTTCGCGCTGGCCACCAATCAGGAGGCCGGTGTCTGGGGCGCCACGTCGGAGGAGGAGCGCCGCAAGCTGCGCAAGGCCTGGCTGGCGCGCCGCCGCCGCGCCAGCTAGCGAAACTCTCGGCGGCGGGCACCCGGGTGCTGCGCACCTCGGCCGCTGCCGCGGGGCCCCTGCCCCGCCGGGCCCGAACGGCCCCACACCTACTCCCCGCGGGTGGTCCCTGCGCTGACAGGGATGCGGAGGTCGACGAGGGTGCCGCCGTCGGCGACCATGCGGATGGTGCCACCCAGTTCAGTCGTCACGAGCGTGCGGACGATGGTGAGGCCCAGCGTCGACCCGTCGACCGTGAACGCCTCCGGCAACCCGACCCCGTTGTCGCGCACCTGCACGGCCAGTTCGGTGCCGTTGTTGGCGAGCGTCACCACGACCCGCCCGGGGGGACGCTCCTGATCGGCGGGGAAGCCGTGCTGCACGGCGTTCTGCAGCAGTTCGGTGAGCACCACGGCCAGCGGCGTGGCGATCTCCGCCCGTAGCTCGCCGGCCTCGCCCTCCACCAGGAGGCGCACCGGGCGCTCCTCGGACAGCAGCCCCTCCTCCACCATCCGCACCAGTGGCCGCAGGATGTCGCCGAAGTCGACGTCCTGGGCCGCGGCCCGCGAGAGCGTCTCGTGCACCAGGGCGATGGAGCGGATGCGGCGCACCGACTGGTCGATGGCGGCCCGGGCCTCGGGCGACTCCAGCCGGCGCCCCTGCAGGCGCAGGAGCGAGGAGATGGTCTGCAGGTTGTTCTTCACCCGGTGGTGGATCTCCCGGATGGTGGCGTCCTTGGAGATCAGCATCCGGTCCCGGCGGCGCAGGTCGGACACGTCGCGCATCAGCACCACCCCGCCCGTCACCCGGCCGTGGTCGAGGAACGGGATGCAGCGCACGAGCACGGTCACGTCCCGCCGCTCGACCTCCTCGGTGATGGGCAGGCCGATGGCGAACGCGGCCCGAACGGCCGACTCGTCGAAGCCCAGCTCGCTCAGGCGGGCGCCCTGGGCGTTGCTGTGGATGCCCATGCGGTGCAGGGCGGACACGAAGTTGGGCGACGCGAAATCGACGCGGGCGGAGGGGTCGAGCCGGGCCACGCCGTCGCCCACGCGGGGCGCTTCCTCCGGCTCGGACTCCTCGGCGCCGAAGGGGAAGTCGCCGCTGGTGATCATGCGGGCGAAGCGGTCGAAGACCTCGAGGTAGACGCCCTCCAGCTCACCCCGTCGGCGACCGACTGCCGGCGCCGACTCTCGGGTGAGGATGGCCAGGATCCCGTCCTTCCACCGCACGGGGATGCACTGCACGCTGGCCACCTCGCCCCGGAGGCTGACGGTGACCTCGCCGTCGATGATCTCGCCCAGCATCCACGAACGGGCGACCAGTGGCCGGTCGTCGTCGGTGACGATCCGACCCATCTGGTCCTCGCGGTAGAGCGTCTGGCTGGTGGTGGGCCTGATCTGGCCCAGGATCACGAACTGGGTGGGATCACCGGACGCGACCGGCACGAACAGGAGGAGGTCGGCAAAGGACAGGTCCGAGAGCAGGGCCCACGACGCCACCAGTCGCTGGAGGTGGGCCAGAGCGGGGCCCTCCAGCTCGGTGTTCCGGGCCAGCTCGGCGAGTGTCGCCATCGATGCACTCTACGGCGAGCGGCCGCGGTGTCAGCCCCAGATGGCGCGGCCCAGCCGGAGGAGTCCGGCCAGGTCGTAGATGTCGGTGTCGAAGTACGGGACGCTCACGACCACGTCCGGCACCCGGGCCAGCTCGGCCCGCTGCTCGGCCTCCCGCTTGGCGACCACCCCGAAGTTCAGGAAGCTGTCGCCCACCTCGCCCAGCACGCGGGCCACCTGGGCCCGCTCACCGAGCCCATCGACGCCTGCGGCGACGAGGCGGGCCGCAAGTGCTGGGGCGTCGGCGCTCAGGCGCTCGGCGGCCCGGCCGGCATCGGCGTCGAGCAGGTAGGGCGGCAGGACCTTGTTGAGCACCAGGGCGCCGGGGTGCAGCTTCTGCCCCGCCAGTGCTTCCATGAAGTACTCCGCCTCCCGCAGCGGCGCCGCCTCGAGGGTGGTGACCACCACGAACGTCGTCCGCCGGTCGTGGACCAGGCGCTTCACCGCCCGGGACCGCTCCACGAACCCGTCGTACATGGTCTGGAACAGGAGGAAGAACTCGGTGATGTCCTCGAGGAACTGCGAGCCCAGGATCCGGTCGGCCACCTGGGCGAACGGGCGGCTGGCCAGGTTCATGACCCGGGAGCGGGCCGGCAGGGTCAGCCATCGCAGCAGGCGGCTGGAGAAGAAGTCGGCCATGCGGTCGGGGGCCTCGAGGAAGTCGAGGGCGTTGCGGGTGGGCGGGGTGTCGACCACGATGAGGTCGTACGTCCCGGCGGTGTGGATCTCGTAGAGCCGCTCCATGGCGATGTACTCGTGGCTCTGGACGAATCGGCCGGAGACGTTCTGGTACAGCGGGTTCCCGAGGATCCGGGACGCGGTGGCGCGGTCGGGTGCGTGCCGGCGGACCAGATCGTCCCACGACTGCTTGGTGTCGATCATCGCCGCCCACAGCTCGCCGCGCGGCTCGGCGCCCGCCTCCTTCAGGGCGTCCGCCGGGACCCGGGTCTCGACGTTGCCGAAGCTCTCCATGCCGAGCGCGTTGGCCAGTCGCCGAGCGGGGTCGACGGTGAGCACCAGCACCTTGCCCCCCAGCGACACCGACGCCATGGCCGCCGCGGCCGCCGCCGTGGTGGTCTTGCCCACTCCGCCGGAGCCGCAGCACACGGCGATCTCCTTGGCCGCCAGCAGCCGCTCCAGCGAGCTCAATATCCCAGCTCCGCACTCAGGGCCTCGGCCACCTGGCCGGTGGTGCGCAGGCCGTGTCCGCGGGTGAACAGGTACGGGACGTAGAGCAGCGGGATGGTGGGGTCGACGGAGTTCCGCAGGTGGTCGAGGTGGCCGGCCCGGGTGCGGCGCAGGGTGACGGCCAGGCGGGCCGCCTCCAGCACCGGCGCCACCGGCCCGGCGGTGGCCGACGCCAGGGCGTCGACGACGGCCGGTTCCCGCAACCGCTCGAAGACCTCCTCGTCGTTGCCGCTGAACAACTCGGGCAGGACGCGGTTGACCACGATGGCGGCCACGTCGACGTCGGTCTCCTGGCGGACCCGGTGCACCAGCTCGATGGTCTCGTTGACCGGCATCTCCTCGGGCGTGGTGACGATGACCAGTCCGGTGGTGGCCCGGTCGCCGAGCATGTCGGCCACCCAGTCGGTCTGGTGGCGGACCTGGCCCACCTTGACCAGCTGGTTGATGGCCTGCGGAGCGGTGAGCTGGCCGACGATGTGGCCGCTGGCCGCGGCGTCGGCCACGACCAGTTGGAAGTGGCGCTCGCGGACCTCCCACGCCAGCTTGCCGACGGTGAGTATCTCCCTGACCCCGGGCGCGGCGGTGGCCACGAAGTCGAAGGCCTTGGCCAGGGGGCCGATGCGGGTGATGGCGGGGATGTGGAGCTGGAGGCGGAGGTACTCCTGCAGCGACTCCTCGGGGTGCATGGCCATGGCGAACAGCCGGGGCTGGACCTGCCGTGGCACGAACCCCGGGCGCGACGTCTCGAAGAAGTCGGCCAGGTTGCCCTTGGCGTCGACCTCGCAGGCCAGCGTCCGCTTCGCCCGCTGGGACCCCAACAGGGCCAGGGCGGCGGCCACCGTGGTCTTGCCCACGCCGCCCTTGCCGCTGACGAACAGGAGCCGGCGGTCCAGCAGGTCGACCGCCACGGAGGGAGGGGGCGCCGGCGTCGGTTGTCCGCTCAGGGGGCCGCTCGGGCTTAGACGGCGCTGAAGCCGACCCGGCGGTCGCCGCCGGTGGCGCCGATCTCCACGTAGGCCAGCTTCTCCGTGGGCACGCCGACACGGCGCCCCTTGCGGTCGGTGAACCAGAGCATGCTCCGGTCACCGGCCATGGCCGACTTGATGTCGTCGACCAGCGCGTCGCCGTCCACCTGATCGCCCATGTCGACCTCGAGCTCCTTCGGGGTCTGGGTCACCCCGATGCGGATCTCCACTAGTGCTCCTCTCGATCGTGCGCGCTGCGATCGTCGTCGACGGCTGCGGGTTCTTCCTCGCTCAGGGTAGGCGCGGCGGCGGACGCCTCGTCCCACCGCCCCCAGCGGGGGGTGCGGCGCAGGACCAGCAGGGTGAACAGGCACACGCTGAGCGTGGCCACCGCCGTCCACTGGCTGCCGGTGAGCCCGAGCCGGCGGACGTCCTCCCGCAGGAAGTCCTCGATCAGCCTGGCCACCGAGTACCCGGACGCGAACACCAGGATGAGGAAGCCGTCGAAGCGGGGCGACCGTCGCAGCCGCACGAGCACGAACAGCAGCACGGCGGCGAAGATCATGTCGTAGAGGGCGGTCTGGTGGACGACGGCACCGACGGTGCGGGTCGTCACGTCGGTCGGGGCGCAGGGTGATCCGGTGGCCACGTCCAGCGGCGGACACCGGTATCCGAGGAAGAAGTCCGTCGTCTTGCCCAGGTGGTCGGCGATGACGAGGTCGCCGATCCGGCCCACGACCACCCCCAGGGCCATGCCGGGCGCGGCGGCGTCCATCACCTTCCAGAACGACAGCCGCGACGACCGGATCTTGGGCATGGCCAGCAGGATGGCGCCGAAGAAGCCGCCGATCAGCGAGATGCCGCCCTCCCAGATGCGAAGCGCGTCGAGGATGGAGTCGTAGTCGCCCGGGTGGTTGATGACATAGGCCAACCGGGCCCCGATGATCGACCCGATGGCGGCCCGGGTGAACAGGGGGTAGACCAGGTCGTCGGGGATGCCCTTGGCCCGCGAGGCGGGGAGCATGAACCGGGCGCCGATCAGAAAGCCGATGGCGATGCCCAGGCCGTGAGGCGACACCGACAGGGGCCCCAGCTCGATCCGCAGCAGCGGGTCGTACGAGATGGCGCCGAGCACGGTCCCTGTTTACCTGAGTCGGGCCCGGTCGGCCTGCCGGCTCAGGTGATGCGCAGCTCCGGCCGGTAGATGCGGCTCGGGCCCTGGCTCTCGACGCGCTTGGCCAGGGCCTCGAAGGCCAGGGCCGCGTCGCCCCCCGGGTCGGTGACGGTGACCGGGGCGCCGATGTCGCCACCCTCGCGCAGGGCGGAGATCAGCGGGATCTGGCCGAGGAGCGGGACGTCGAGGTCGTCGGCCAGCAGCTGCCCGCCGCCGGCGCCGAAGATCTCGTAGCGCTTCCCGTCGTCGCCGGTGAACCAGCTCATGTTCTCGATGACGCCGCGCACGGCCAGGTTCACCTTGCGGGCCATGAGGGCCGAGCGCTGGGCCACCCGTTGGGCCGCCGGCTGCGGCGTGGTGACCACCATCACCTCGGTGCGGGGCATGAACTGGGCCAGGGACAGGGCCACGTCGCCCGTACCCGGCGGCATGTCGACCAGCAGGAAGTCGGGCTCGCCCCAGTAGACGTCGGTGAGGAACTGCTCGAGAGCCTTGTGCAGCATGGGCCCCCGCCAGATGACTGGCTGGTCGTCGCCCACGAAGAACCCGGTGGAGATCAGGCTGACCCCGTGGGCCACCGGCGGGACGATCATCTGGTCGATCACCACCGGCGCCTGGTCGACGCCCAGCATCTTGGGGACCGAGAACCCGTAGACGTCGGCGTCGAGGACGGCCACCTCGTGACCCAACCGGGACAGGGCCACGGCCAGGTTCACCGTGACCGACGACTTGCCCACCCCGCCCTTGCCCGACGACAGGCCCAGCACCCGTGTGCGGGAGGACGGGTCGGCGAACGGCAGGGTGCGGGCCTGCCCGGAAGCTGCCCCGGTGCCGGACTCGGCCTGCAGCCGCTCCCGCAGGGCGGTGCGGTCCTCGTCGCTCATCACGGTGAGGTCGACGGCGACGTCGGTCACGCCCTCGAGGGGCTGCACCGCGTCGGTGACCCGAGCGATGATCTCGGCGCGGAGCGGGCATCCGGCGACGGTGAGGGCCACGGTGACGGCCACCGACCCTCCGTCGACCTGGATGCTGCGGACCATGTCGAGGTCGACGATGCTCCGGTTGAGCTCCGGGTCCTGGACGGGCCGGAGCGCTTCGAGAACCTGGGCTTCGGTGGGCATGGGGATTTCTCCTATCTCCATAGGTAGAATACAGGCCGTGGAACCGGCACCTCTGACCGCGAACGAGTTCTCGGCGGCGGTGACGGCGGTGACGTCCGCCTTCGGCGACCCCACCCGGCGCGAGATCTACCTGCTGGCCCACGACGCCGTGGGCGGCGTCACCGCGGCCGAGGTGGCCGACCGGTTCGACCTGCACCCCAACGTGGCCCGCCACCACCTCGACAAGCTGGCCGCCGGCGGCTACCTCGAGGTCCGGGTGGAGCGCGGCGCCAACCCGGGCGCGGGCCGGCCCTCGAAGCGGTACCGGGCCACGGCCAAGGACATGGGGCTGGAGTTCCCGGCCCGCAAGAACGACCTGCTGGTCACCCTCCTGGCCCGCACCCTCGCCCTCGTGCCGCAGGAGCAGGCCGAGGCCATGGCCGAGGAGGTGGGCCAGGAGTACGGCCGGTCCCTGGCCTCGTCGATGGGGGCACAGGTGCACCCCGGCGCCGACCGGCACCGTTCCCTGCAGGTCGCCCTCCACGCCGTCGCCGACGCCCTCACCGCCCACGGGTTCGCGGCCCATGCCGAGGCCGAGGGCGCCCGGGGCCTCACCATCATCTCCGACCACTGCCCGTTCGGCGACGCCGCCGTCCAGCACCCGGTCATCTGCGCCGTCGACCGGGGCATCGTCAAGGGAATGCTGTCCACGCTCTACGGCGACACCGTGCCCGAGACGCTGGCGTCGCGCCCCCAGGGCGACGCCGCCTGCGTCACCCTGGTCTGACGCTGCGCCACTACCTCGACCACGCCTCCACCTCGCCGGCCCGGCCCGAGGTGGTCGAGGCCATGCTCCCGTGGATGTCCTTCACCGCCGACCCCGGGCGGGTCCACTCCGAGGGTCGGACCGCTCGGGCCGCGCTGGAGGACGCCAGGGCCAAGGTGGCGGCGCTTCTCGGCGCCCGCCCCCGCGAGGTGGTGTTCACCAGCGGCGCCACCGAGGCCATCGCCGCCGCGGTGTGGGGCGCGGTCGAGCGAGGCCCCCACCAGGTGGTGCCGGCGGTGGAGCATTCGGCGGTGCGCGACGCGGCTGCCCGCTACGACGTCACCGAGGTCGGCGTGGACGGGCTCGGGCGCGTCGACGCCGACGAGGTGGCCGCGGCCATCCGTCCCGGGGAGACCGCGCTCGTCCACGTCCAGTGGGCCAACCACGAGGTCGGGACCGTACAGCCGGTGGCCGAGGTGGTCGACGCCGTCCGCCGGCGGGCGCCCGGCGTACTGGTGCACGTCGACGCCGCCGCCGCCGCCGGCCACGTCCCCATCGACTTCGCCACGCTCGAGGCCGACCTGGTGTCGGTCAGCGCCCACAAGCTGGGAGGCCCGCAGGGCATCGGCGCCCTGGTGGTGCGGCGCGGGCTGCGGCTGCGCCCCCTGCTCTTGGGCGGCGCACAGGAGCGATCGCGGCGGGCGGGGATGGAGAACGTCGCCGCCGCCGTCGGCTTCGGGGCCGCGGCCGAGACGCTCGCGGTCACCCTGGCGCCCGAAGCGGCCCGGGCCCGGGCCCAGACCGACGCCGCGCTGACCGCGGCGACTGCGATCGAGGGGGTAACGGCCTACGGCGACCCCGACGGCCGGCTCCCCCATCTGGTGTGCATGGGCGTGGACGGGGTGGAGGCGGAGGCCGTGCTGCTGGGTCTCGACCAGGCCGGTGTCGCCGCCCACTCCGGCAGCGCGTGCTCGTCGGAGTCGCTCGAACCCTCGCCCGTCCTGGCTGCCATGGGCGTGGCCGCCGAGCGGTCGCTACGGGTGTCGGTGGGCTGGTCGACCACCGACGACGACGTGGCTGCCTTCAGCCGGGCCCTGCCCGAGGTGGTGCAGCGGCTCCGACGCCTAGGCGCCCGTCAGTAGCGGCGGCGGCCGAAGCCGCCCATGAACCCGCGGCGCCCGGGGGCACCGCCCCGGTCGTAGCCGTCGGCGACGTAACCGTCGTCCACGTACGTCCGCCGGCGAACCCCACCGCTACGGCTGAGGGCGAACACGATCAGCGCCGCACCAAGCACCTGGAGGACGAAGTACAGCAGTCGGTTGGTGGCCGGGTTGAGCCCGAGCAGCGCGCCGACGATGGTCCCCAGGACGGCGCCCCCGATGCCGGCGAGGATGGTCGTGCCGATCCCCATGGGGTTGGGGCCCGGCACGGCCAGTCGGCCGAGGGCGCCGAAGATGACGCCCCAGATGACCAGCCCGAGAATCAGCACTATCCATTCCATACGTGGGTTCGTGCCCAGACCGATCGGTTCTAACCCCCCCGGCTCAGCCGGGTGGAGCGGTGGCCGAGGTGGCGGCGTCGGCCATGGCCCGCTGCAGCACCTGCTCCACCTGGGGCACCATCTCCGGAGGCGGGTTGCTGCCCAGGAAGGCTCGGAACTCGGCCACCGCGCCGGCCGGGTCCTTGCGGTCCTGGTAGAGCAACATGCCGCGGAAGAAGTGGGCGTCGGCGTAGCGGGGATTGACCTTGACCGCCCGATCGAGGGACAGCTGGGCCTCGTCGACCAGGCCGGCCCGCTTCAGCAGCCAGCCCCGGTAGGCCAGGGCCTCCACGTTGTCGGGGTCCTCGGCCAGCACGCTGTCGTAGACCTTCAGCGCCTCCAGGGCCTTGCCCTCCACCTCCAGCTGCAGGGCCTGGCCCAGGCGCCCGGCCGGTCCCACCGGCACAGAGCCGGTGGCCGACTGACCCGGCTGGCGACCACCGACGAACACGGCCACCGCGCCTCCGGCCACGGCGATCACCAGCAGGGCCACGCCGAGGGTGACCACCAGGCCGTGCCGGCGGGGCGGTGCCGCGTGTCGGCGGGCACGGCCCGGCCGAACATCCTGTTCCCTCTGCAGGGCCCGGAGGACGACCGCGGCCCGGGCCGTGTAGTCGTCGTGGAGGCTGCGGTAGTCGTCGTCGTCGATCTCGCCCGCCTCGCGCTCGCGTTCGAGGTCGCGCAGCGAGGACAGGAGGAAGTCCCGCTCCTCCTTCAGCTGCTCACTCACCGGCGCAGGGCCTCCTCCACGAGGGCCCGGTCTTCGGGTGACACCGCCGGACGGTTTCGCAGCCGCCGCCGGGAGAACATCACGACCAGACCGGCCGCGACCGCCGCCGCGCCAACTGCGGGCAGGGCCCACACCAGCACGCCGATGCCCTCGGCCTCGGGCTCCAGCCGGATGTCGGCGCCGTAGGTGCCCTCCAGGTACCCGACGATCTGCCCCTCGGACTGGCCCTCCCGCAGCCGGCGGCGGACCTCGTCGCGGATGGCGGTGGCGGCGGGGGCGTCGGAGTCGGCCGCCGACAGGCCCCGGCACGTGGGGCAGCGGATCTTGTCGGCGATGGAATGGACCTGCTGGTCCTCGGTGGGCGGGCCGGCCCGGCCACCGGCGGCCACGGCCAGAGCGGCCACCAGGACCACCGCCATCAGCCCCCACACGGCCCGCTTGGTCACGACGCCACCCCCGCCGGTTGGGCCGGCTCGAGCGGAGCCGGGACCCGATGGCCGACCGGCTCGGGGTCGTCCGGGCGGGACCGACGCCGGCCCGGCCACGCCGCCATGGCGGTGCCGAGGGCCATCACCATGCCGCCGATCCACAGCCACACCACGAGAGGCTGGATGTTCACTCCGATGACCGCCGTTCCCTCGGGCGCGTCGGGTGTGCTCACCAGGGTGAGGTAGACGTCGTCGAGCGCACCCGTCTTGACCGAGGGCGACCCGATGGCCTGGGTGGCAAACGGGAACTGGTGGAGGGCGGGCTCGTACACCTGGCCGCCGTCGACCCGGACCCGGGCCTGGGTCGTCGTCTTGTTCCCGTGACGGGTCGTGTTCGTGCCCAGGTAGGTGACGGTGTGGCCGGCCAGGGTGGCGGACTGGCCGGGCGCCAGGCGGAACTGGCGGCTCTGGCCGTAGCCGTTGCTGGCCGCGAACGCGACGGCGATGAGGATGACCCCGAGGTGGACCACCATGCCCCCGTTGGACCGTCCCAGCAGGGCTCGCCACGCCGGCGCTCCCTGGCGACGGGCCGCCCGCACCGACAGGACCAGGTGACGGACGGCGGCGGCGGCCGCGAACGCGCCGAGGCCGAACGCCAGCAGCGGCGCCAGCCCGCGCAGGCCGGCGGCCACGCAGGCCACCACGGTCAGCGTCCCGGCCCACGCCGGCCACACCAGGCGCCGGTGCAGGACCTCCCCCGACGCCTTGCGCCACGGGAGCGCGGGGGCCACGGCCATGAGGAACAGCAGGGTGAAGCCGACCGGCATGGTCATGCGCTCGAAGTAGGGCCCGCCCACCGACAACTGGTCGCCGTTGAGGGCCTCGGCGATGAGCGGGAACAGGGTGCCCAGCAGGACCACGAAGGCGAAGGCGGCGAAGGCCACGTTGTTGGCCAGGAAGGCGCCCTCCCGGGACACCGGCGACTCGATGGCGCCGGGCGAGCGCAACCGGTCGGCTCGCCAGCCGATCAGGCCGATGGACGCGATCACGCACACGGCGAAGAAGGCCAGGATGGCCGGGCCGATGGCCGACTCGCTGAAGGCGTGCACCGAGTCGAGGACGCCGGAGCGGGTGAGGAACGTCCCCAGGATGGTGAGGCAGAAGGTGGCCACCAGCAGGGACAGGTTCCAGACCCGCAGCATCCCCCGCCGCTCCTGCACCATCACCGAGTGCAGGTAGGCGGTGCCCGTGAGCCACGGCAGGAACGAGGCGTTCTCGACCGGGTCCCAGGCCCAGTACCCGCCCCACCCCAGCACCTCGTACGACCACCACGCCCCTAGGATGATCCCTGCGGTGAGGAAGCCCCAGGCGAACAGGGTCCATCGCCGGGTCTCCACCAGCCATCCCTCGCCCAACCTCCCCGTGGCCAGGGCGGCCAGGGCGAAGGCGAACGGGATGGTGAAGCCCACGTAGCCCAGATAGAGCATGGGCGGGTGGAAGGCCACCAGGGGGTGGTTCTGCAGCAGCGGGTTGGGGCCCATGCCGTCGGCCGGCACTGCTCCGGAGACGAGCCGGAACGGGTTGGCCGGACCGGCCATGAGGCCGAAGAAGAAGGCGGCCACCACCAGCCCGACCAGCGTGGCCCACGCCACCAGGGGGTCGCCCGCCCGGGTGCGGAACCGCTTGGCCATGACCGCCAGGTACCCGGCCAGCACCAACGCCCACAGCAGGATCGACCCCTCGAGGGCCGACCACATCCCGGTGATGGTGTACAGCAGCGGCGTGTCGCGGCTGTTGTTGTCGGCCACGTACTTCAGGGAGAAGTCGTGGCCGATCAGCGCGCCCTGCATGGCCACCGTGGCCAGGACGGCCCCGGCCAGGACGGCCCAGGTGTAGCGCTGCCCCGTCCTCAGCAGCCGGGCGTCGCCCCGGCGCAGTCCCAGGGCGAGGGTGACGACGCCCAGCACCGCGGCGCTGAGGCCCAGTGCCACCGCCGCCGTGCCCAGAACTGCGCTCATCAGGCGGGGCGCACCCGCTCGGGGTTCTCGGCCTCGTACGTCTCGGAGTGCTTGACCAGGATTCGGTCGCTCTCGAACACCTGGCCCTCGAAGCGTCCCTCCAGCACCACCGGGATGCCGGGCCGGAACAGCTCGGGCGGGTCGCCGGCGTGGCGGACGGGGACCTCGACCCCGTTCTTGGCCAGCGTGAACGACACGTCGTTGGCCACCTGGGTGACGCTGCCGTCGACCACGTCGCCCTGGATGCGGAACCGGCGGTCGCCCAACGAGTCGCGTTGGGCCACGGCCTCGTCGGCAGTGCGGAAGTAGAGGGTGGCGTTGCCGAGCCCTTGGACGACGAGCACGCCGAGGGCGGCGACCACCACCGTCCCGGCCAGCCACAGCCGCCGGCGCGAACCGGTGCCCGCGGTCGTGTTCACCGTTGGACGGCCCTGTCGTCGCCGGGGAGGAGACGCTCCAATCGACGCCGGCGGGACAGCACCCACGCCGCGTACCCGGCCAGGGCGCCGAACGTCACCGTGTAGCCGGCGATCAGGTAGCCGAAATGCGTCATGGGGCCACCGGCTCGTCGGCGCCGGCCTGCCTCGCTTCGGCCTGCCTCTCGGCGATGGCCTGGTCGAGCCGGGAGCGGTCGAGGCGATCCTCCAACCAGCCCAACCGGAAGCGGTGGATCAGCAGCCAGGCGTAGAGCAGGGTGAAGGCCACCACGCCGACGAACAGGGTGAGGGCCATGGTGCCCTCGATCTGGGGGTCGAGCAGGCGACGCTCGTCGAGGATGCTGGCCGGCTGGTGGAGGGTCCGCCACCACTCCACCGACTTGTGGACCAGGGGCACGTCGAGGAAGGCGGCGATGGCCACGATGGCGGCCCGCCGGGAGGCGACCTCGGGGTCGGCCGGCACCCGCCGCACGGCCAGGTAGCCGAGGTAGAGGACGAGCAGCACGGCGGTGGTGGTCAGCCGGGCGTCCCACGTCCACCACACGCCCCACGTGGTCTTCCCCCAGATGGAGCCGATGACCAGGGTCAAAGCGAGGAACAGCACCCCGATCTCGGCCGACGCCCCGGCGGTGAGGTCCCAGAACCTCGACCGGGTCCGGGGCCACAGGTAGAGCACGCTGGCCAGGGTGGTGACCCCGAAGGACACGTACATGGCCAGCCAGGCCGTGGGGACGTGTAGGTAGAGCAGCCGCACCGCATCCTTCTGGTTGACGTCGGCCGGCGAGACGACCAGGGCCAGGAACGCGGTCAGGCCGAGTGAGAGCGCGCTGGCCCAACCCAGGACTCGCGTCGCTCTGGTGCTCAGGCTCGTCACTCGGGACTCACGACTCCTCCAGCAGGGGGCCGAAGGCGACGACCCCGAAGGCGACATAGATGGCGGCGAAGACGCCCAGGAGCCGGACCCACGGCCACCCCTCCGACGGCGTCCCGGCCAGAGCGGCCTCGCACGCCCGAGCCGCGCCCAGCAGCACCGGCGCAATAACGGGGAGGACGAGGAGGGGGAGCAGTGTGTCGCGGACCCGGAGGCCGGCGGCAATGATGCCGTAGACGGTACCGGCTGCAGCCAGCCCGGCGGTGGCGGTCAGGCAGGTGAGGAGGAGCATGAGCGGCCCGGAGAGGGTGACGTCGTAGAGGACGACGACGCCCACGGCGAGCAGCGCCTCCAGGACGATCAGCTGCACGGCCACGGCGGCCGCCTTGCCCAGGAAGATGCCGGCGCCGTCGAGGCCGGAGAGACGCAGGGCGTCGCGAGCGTCGTCGTCGGACTCGATGACGAACGACCGTTGGATGGCCAGGAGGGCCGAGAAGAGCACGGCCACCCAGAACAGGCCCGGCGCCACGCGGGCCAGCACGTCGCGGTCGGAGTCGAGGGCGAAGGCAAACAGCACCAGCACGAGCAGGGCGAAGGGGACGACCTGGTTGATGCCCACCCGCGACCGGGCCTCGATGCGGAGGTCCTTGCCCGCCACCAGGACGGCGTCACGGAACAAGACTCGCCGCCTCCTCGGTCTGCTGCCTGACCTGGCCGCCGGCCAGAGTGACGGTGCGTGTGGCCAGGGCGCCGGCCCGGTCGACCTCGTGGGACGCCAGCAGCACCGTGGCCCCGCCGGCCACCGCCTCGCGGACCAGGTCGTCGAGGACGTCGCGCCCGGCGGCGTCGAGTCCGGCGTGGGGCTCATCCAGCAGCCACAGTTCCGGCCGGCGGGCGACGACCGCGGCCAGGGCGACCCGGCGACGCTGGCCGGCGGACAGCTTGCCGGCGGGAACGGCCCGGAGGCGGCCGCCGAGCCCCAGCCGGGCCATGGCCGCGTCGGCGGCGGCGTCGTCGGCGCCAGCGGCCTTGGCTGCGAAGCGCAGGTTGTCGTCCACGGTCAGGTCGTCGTAGAGGAACGTGGCGTGCCCGAGGAGGCCCACGGCGCGGCGAACCGACCGCCGGTCACGGCGCAGGTCGCGGCCCAGGACCTCCGCCGTCCCGGACGAGAACGGCACCAGTCCGGCGAGGGCCCGCAACAACGTGGTCTTGCCGGCGCCGTTGGCGCCCCGCACCAGGAGCAGCTCGCCGGGGGCCACGTCGAGGTCGACGCCGGCCAGGGCGGGGAACCGTCCCAGGAGCGAAACGGCGGATCGGAGGTGGACGGCGAGGGTCATCGGGACCGATGTCCACGCTACCGGTGACCAGGAAGGATGGTCCAAGCGGCAGTAGCCTGACTGACTGATGGTTCGTCGTGCGGTCCGGGGCACGGGCAAGACGCTGATCGCCACCGGCGTCCTCGTCCTGCTGTTCGTCGCCTACCAGCTGTGGGGCACCGGTCTGGCCTACAACCGGGCCCAGAAGTCGCTGCGCTCCGAGTTCGCCAGCCGGCTGGCGGCCGACCCGCCCACCACCACGACACCCGACGCGTCCACCCCCACCACTGCGGTCCAACCGGTGGCCGACGGCGCCGTGGCGCTGATGAAGATCCCCAAGATCGGCGTCGACCAGGTGGTTCGCGAGGGCGTCGGGGTGGAGGACCTGAAGGACGGCCCCGGGCACTATCCCGACACCCGGATGCCGGGTGAACTGGGGAACTCGGCCATCGCCGGCCACCGCACGACCTACGGGGCTCCCTTCAACCGCCTCGACGAGCTCGACGTCGGGGATCCCATCGAGGTCACCACCCTCAACGGGGTCTTCCAGTACGAGGTCATGGAGGAGAAGATCGTGAGCCCGGACGAGGTGTCGGTGCTCGACGACACACCCGACGGCCGGCTCACCCTGACCACCTGCAACCCCAAGTACAGCGCGGCCGAGCGTCTCATCATCGTGGCCAGGCTCATGACCCCCGCGGACCCGCCCGAGGCGGACCCCCTCGCCGCCGCCACCCCGCCGCCACCCCGCGAGCGGGTGTCCCTGGCCGCCGAGGAGGAGCGCGCCGGCCTGTCCGGTCTCCGCGCCGCCCGAGGCCCGACGGTGGCGTGGGGCATCGTCGCCGCGTCGGTGTGGCTGGCCACCTGGTTGCTCTCGCGGATGTGGCCCCGGCGCTGGCCTGCCTACCTGCTCGGCGCCCCCATCTTCTTCGCCGTGCTGTTCATGTTCTTCGAGAACGTGGCCCGCCTGCTGCCCGCCAACGTCTGAAGAGGCGGGATCCGTCTAGTCACGAGACCCTTCTCGGGCTGGGCCACGTCGTCCCGGGGATGGACCCGCAGCACGTCGCGGCTGGGCTCGATCGAGCCACGTGACGACGATGACCGATCCCCTGCGGCCCGCCCGTCCGTCGAGGCCGGCTCCGTCAACACTCACGTACCCTGCGGACGTGGCCCTCGTCGCCTTCGTGTCCTTCCGCTTCGGCGACACCGACGGGGTGTCGATCGAGGCGGCCAAGTGGGCCGCGGCGTTCGCCGACATGGGCTGGTCGACGTGCACGGTCGCGGGTGAAGGGCACGCCGACCACGTCCTGCCCGGCCTGGCCATGGACGCGGGCGGGATCGGACCGCCCACCGCCGGCGAGCTCGACGGCGCCCTGGCCGGAGCCGATCTGGTGGTGGTCGAGAACCTGTGCTCGCTCCCGCTCAACCCGGTCGCGTCCACGGCCGTGGCCTCGGCCATCAAGGGCCGGCCGGCGGTGCTCCACCACCACGACCTGGGCTGGCAGCAGCCCCACCTGGCCGACCGGGCGGACGGCCTGCCTCCCGACGATGCGGCCTGGGCCCACGTCACCATCAACCAGCTCAGCCGGCGCCAGCTGGCCGACCGGAACATCGACGCCACCGCCATCCCGAACTGCTTCGACACCGCGGCCCCCCGGGGGGACCGGGACCACGCCCGCCGCGCACTCGGGGTCGGGCCCGGCGAGCGCATGCTGCTCCACCCGAGCCGGGCCATCCCCCGCAAGAACGTGCCCGCCGCCCTCCGGCTGGCCGAGGCCCTGGGTGCCGTGTACTGGCTGATGGGGCCGGCCGAGGACGGGTACGGGCCCGAGCTCGACCGCCTGCTGACCAGCGCCACCACCGGAGTCGTCCGGGGCACCCCGGAAGGCATGAGCCTCGCCGACGCGTACGCGGCCGCCGATGCCGTCGCCCTCCCCT
This sequence comes from Actinomycetota bacterium, assembly GCA_030777125.1. Taxonomy (GTDB): domain Bacteria; phylum Actinomycetota; class Acidimicrobiia; order Acidimicrobiales; family AC-14; genus JALYGL01. The sequence goes on along the minus strand of JALYGL010000081.1, from coordinate 11,921 downwards.
CGACGTGGGAGGGCTTCGGCAACGCCACCGTGGAGTCGGCCGTCCACCGCAGGCCCCTCGCCATCGGGACCTACCCCGTGGCCCGGGAGATCGCGGCCTACGGGTTCCGCTGGTTCCCCGCCGACGACCCCGTCCCTCTGGGCGGGTGGCTCGAGCACCCCGATCCGACGCTGCTCGACGTCAACGCGGCCATCGCCGCCCGCCACTTCTCCCTCGAGCGGCTGCGGGCCGAGCTGGCCGACCTGCTCGACCGCCGGGGATGGTCGTGAGCACCGATCCGGTCCGCGCCCGTCGGGCCCGCATGGCCCGGCTGGCGGCGAGGGCCAAGCGAGCCGGCTACAGCCTCTACCTGGTGGCCATCGTGGCGTTCGTGGCCGGTGGCGTCCGTCGCGACTTCGGGCCCCCGGTGGTGACCGTCGTTGCCGCCGCCCTGGGCATCGGCTCGCTCCTCCTCGCCCCCGCCATCGTCGTGGGCTACGGGGTCCGGGCCGCCGACCGGGAGGACCGCGAGTCCGGCTGGTAGAACACCGCCCGTGGGCACCGTGCGCGCTGCAGTCCTGACCGCGCTCCAGCAGCCGCTCGAGCTACGCGACGGCATCGAGGTGGGCCAACCCCGGGCCGGCGAGCTCAAGGTCCGGGTCACCGCCTCCGGGGTGTGCCACAGCGACCTGTCGGTGTGGAGGGGCGTGCTGCCAATCCCTCTCCCCGCGGTGATCGGCCACGAGGCGGCGGCGGTGATCGAGGAGGTGGGCGAAGGGGTGACCGGCCTTGCGCCCGGTGACCCGGTGGTCATCTCGTGGGTGCCCCAGTGCGGGCAGTGCTACTACTGCATCCACGGCCAGGCCCACCTGTGCCAGACGGCCGATGCGGTCCTGTTCTCGGGCGGGCTGCTCGACGGCACGCCTCGGCTGCGTCTCGACGGCGAGCCCCTCAACCAGATGTGCGGCACGGGGACGTTCTCGGAGGAGACGGTGATCCCCGCCACCGGGGCGGTGAAGGTGCCGGTCGACCTCGACCCGGTGGTGGCCGCCCTGCTCGGCTGTTCCGTCCTCACCGGCGTGGGCGCGGCCCTGAACACCGCGGTGATCCGCCCGGGGGACTCGGTGGCGGTGGTGGGCTGCGGCGGCGTGGGCCTGAACGTGGTCCAGGGCGCCCGCATCGCGGGGGCGACGACGATCATCGCCGTCGACGTGTCCGCGTCGAAGCTGGCCCTGGCCCGCCGGTTCGGGGCCACCGACGCGGTGAACGCCTCCGACGGCGACCCCGTGGCCGCGGTGCGAGACCTCACCGGCCAGCGGGGCGCCGACGTGGCCTTCGAGGTCATCGGGCTCGGGCCCACCATCGACCAGACCATCGCCATGGCGCGCCGCGGCGGCCAGGCGGTGCTGGTCGGGCTACCGGCGCTGGACGTGACGGTGACGCTGCCGGCGATGCTCGGCATCATCCTGGCCGAGCGGACGATCAAGGGGTGCTGGTACGGGTCGTCGTCGGTGCAGCGCGACATTCCCCGCCTGGTGGAGCTCTACCGGTCGGGGGAGCTCCAGCTGGAGCCGTTGATCTCCGACCGCATCGCCCTGGGCGACGTCAACTCGGCCCTGGAGCGGCTGGCTGCCGGCCAGGTGGCCCGCTCGGTGATCGCCTTCTAGGCCCGCCGCCCGCCGCCGCTCGTCTCAGGCGTTGAGGGGGCGGACCTGGGCCGCCTGCAGGCCCTTGGGGCCCTGCTGCACCTCGAACTCGACCTTCTGGCCCTCGTCGAGGCTCTTGTAGCCAGAGCTCTGGATGGCGCTGAAGTGAACGAACACATCCGGCCCGCCCGGCTGCGAGATGAACCCGAAGCCCTTCTCGGCGTTGAACCACTTCACTACTCCGGTCGCCACGACGGCGATCCCCCTTTTAGTTCAGCTGATAATCCGAGGGGACTGCCGAGCCGTGCGGTGGAGCCGTGCAAAAGCCATTCCCTCGGCGCGAAAGCTAGCAGGCGATTCCGCCCGCGTCACCGGTGAATTCGGGTTCCTCCGGGGGTGTCCTCCACCGTCCAGCCGAGGGTCGTGAGCTCGTCGCGAATGCGGTCGGCGGCGGCGAAATCACGCGTGGCGCGGGCCTCGTCCCGGGCCGCGACGAGGCCGGCGGTGGCGTCGTCCACGTCGTCGTCGCCGGACGCCAGCTCCAGCCCGAGCGCTCCGGTGATCTCCCGGACCGCGGCGGCCAGAGGCGCCGCGGTCGCCGGGTCGCCGGCGTCGAGGGCGATGTTGGCCCGGCGGCGCAGCTCGGACACGTGGGCGACGACGCCGGGCGTGTCGAGGTCGTCGTCCATCAGCCGGCGGAACCGCTCGACGGCGTCGGGATCCGGTTCGGCCGGCGGCAGCTCCGCGGTGCGGCGGGCGAAGTCGTCGAGGCCGGCCAGGGTGGCGGCGGCCGCCTCCAGGGTGCGGGCGGTGACCTCCACCGGTGCCCGGTAGTGGGACTGCAACACCACCAGCCGGTAGGCGCGTGGATCGGTGAACTCGAGCAGCTCGGTCAGGGTGGTGAAGTTGCCCAACGACTTGGACATCTTCTCGCCGGCCACCTCCACGAACCCGTTGTGGACCCAGTGGCGGGCGAACCGGCGGCCGGCGGCCACGGCCTGGGCCCGCTCGTTCTCGTGGTGGGGGAAGGCCAGGTCCTGGCCTCCACCGTGGAGGTCGAACCCCTCGCCCAACAGGTCGAGCGACATGACCACGCACTCGGTGTGCCAGCCCGGCCGCCCCTCGCCCCACGGCGACGGCCACGACGGCTCGCCCGGTTTGGCCTTCTTCCAGAGGGCGAAGTCGGCCGGCGACCGCTTCTCCTCCACCGTCTCCACCCGGGCACCGGCCCGCAGGCTGTCGAGCGACTGGCGGGCCAGCAGGCCGTAGCCGGGGACGGTGGCCACGTCGAGGTAGACGCCGTCGGACGTGCGATAGGCGTTGCCCGCCTCCACCAGCCCGGCCACCAGGTCGATCATCTGGTCGACGTATGCGGTGGCGTGCGGGTCGACGTCGGGACGCTTGACGTTGAGGCGCTCCATGACGTCCCACCACACGGCCTCGTACTTCTTCGCCACCTCCTCCATCGTCGAGCCCTCCTCGTTGGCCCGCGTGATGATGTTGTCGTCGATGTCGGTGATGTTGGAGACGTAGCGGACGTCGACGCCCTGCCACTCGAGGTAGCGGCGCAGCACGTCGAAGACCAGCGAGAAGCGGCCGTGCCCGATGTGCGGGACGTCGTAGACGGTGGGCCCGCACACGTACATCGACGCCTTCCCCGGCTCCCTGGTCTCGAAGTCGACAAGGCGTCCCAATGCGGTGTCGTGGAGGCGCAGCACCCGGTTACGGTAACCGGCAGATGAGCGCGGCCGTCCCCGAAAAACCCGGCCTGGAGGGCTTGGAGCAGAAGTGGGGCGAGCGGTGGGAGGCCAACGGCACCTACCGCTTCGACCGGCGCGTCCCCCGCGAGAACGTCTACGCCATCGACACGCCGCCGCCCACGGTGAGCGGGTCGCTCCACGTGGGATCGGTGTTCGGGTACGTCCAGCAGGACACGGTGGCGCGCTACCGGCGCATGGCCGGGGCCGAGGTGTTCTACCCGATGGGCTGGGACGACAACGGGCTGCCCACCGAGCGGCGGGTCGAGAACTACTTCGGCGTGCGCTGCGACGCGTCGCTGCCCTACGACCCCGCCTTCGAACCGCCGGAGAAACCCGACGCCAAGCGCAAGCTGGCCGTCTCCCGTCCCAACTTCGTGGAGCTGTGCCACCGGCTGACGGCCGAGGACGAGAAGGCGTTCGAGGCCGTCTGGCGACGTCTGGGCCTGTCGGTCGACTGGTCGCTCACCTACGCCACCATCGACGAGCGCTCGCAACGCACCAGCCAGCGGGCCTTCCTGCGCAACCTGGCGCGGGGCGACGCCTACCAGGCCGAGGCTCCCACGTTGTGGGACGTCACCTTCCAGACGGCGGTGGCCCAGGCCGAGCTCGAGGACCGGGAGCTGGCCGGCGCCTACCACCGCATCCGGTTCCGCGGCCCCGACGGCACCGACGGCGGCGGCGACATAGAGATCGAGACCACCCGCCCGGAGCTCATCCCCGCCTGTGTGGCCCTGGTGGCCCATCCCGACGACGCTCGGTTCCGCGACCGGTTCGGCACCACCGTGCGCACGCCGCTGTTCGGGGTGGAGGTGCCTGTGCTGGCCCACGAGCTGGCCGATCCCGAGAAAGGCTCGGGGATGGCCATGATCTGCACCTTCGGCGACGTCACCGACGTGGTGTGGTGGCGGGAGTTGGGGTTGCCCATGCGCTCGATGGTCCGCCGCAACGGCCGCATCCAGGACGACCCCCCGCCCGGCGTCCCCCACAACGACGCCTGGCGGGTGCTGGCCGGGGCCACGGTCAAACAGGCCCAGGCCGCGGTCGTGGAGCTGCTGCGGGACAGCGGCGAGCTCGTGGGCGAGCCCCGCCCCGTCACCCACGCGGTCAAGTTCTTCGAGAAGGGCGACCGGCCCCTCGAGATCGTCACCAGCCGGCAGTGGTTCATCCGCGTGCTGGAACATCGCGACGACCTGCTCCGGCTCGGGCGTGAGCTGCGGTGGCACCCGGCCAACATGCGGGCCCGCTACGAGAGCTGGGTCCAGGGCCTCAACACCGACTGGCTGGTCAGCCGGCAACGGTTCTTCGGGGTGCCCATCCCCCTGTGGTACCGCCTCGACGACGACGGCGCGCCGGTGTACGACCAGCCTCTGGTCCCGGCCGAGGACCGGCTGCCGATCGACCCGTCCACCGACGTCCCCGACGGCTTCACCGAGTCGCAGCGCGGTCAGGCGGGAGGCTTCACCGGCGACCCCGACGTCATGGACACGTGGGCGACCTCGTCGCTGACCCCACAGATCGCCACCGGCTGGGCCGACGACGCCGACCTGTTCGGGCGCACGTTCCCCATGAACCTGCGCCCCCAGGGCCCCGAGATCATCCGCACCTGGCTGTTCGTCACCGTCGTCCGGGCCCGGGCCGAACACGGCGGGCTGCCGTGGACCGACGCCATGATCAACGGCTGGGTGCTCGACCCGGACCGCAAGAAGATGTCGAAGTCCAAGGGGAACGTGGTCACCCCGATGAGCCTGCTCGAGCAGTACGGCTCCGACGCCGTGCGCTACTGGGCCGACAGTGGGCGCCCCGGGACCGACACCGCGTTCGACGAGGGCCAGATGCGGATCGGCCGGCGACTGGCGATCAAGATCCTCAACGCGTCGAAGTTCGCCCTGGCCCAGGCCGGCGGCGGTCCGGCTCCCGGCGCCGCGGCCGTCACCGCCCCTCTCGACCGGGCCCTCCTGGCCCGGCTGTCGAGCCTCGTCGCCGAGGCCACCGGCGCGTTCGCCGACTACGACTACGCCCGTGCACTGGAGCGCACGGAGGCCTTCTTCTGGGCCTTCTGCGACGACTACCTGGAGCTGGTCAAGGGCCGGGTCTACGGGGGGCAGGGCGAGGAGGGTGCCGCGTCCGCGCATGCCGCCCTGACGTCGGCGCTTTCGGTGCTGTTGCGCCTGTTCGCCCCCTTCCTCCCCTACGTCACCGAGGAGGTCTGGTCGTGGTGGCGGGAGGGCTCCGTCCATCGGGCCCCGTGGCCGGTGGCGGACGAGCTGCAGCAGCCGGCCGGGGGCGACACGCTGGTCCTCGAGGTCGCCGGCGACGTGCTCGGCGAGGTCCGAAAGGCCAAGAGCGCGGCCCGGGTGTCGATGAGGGCCGACGTCCGCCTGGCCGTCGTGCGCGACACGCCGGCGCGGCTCGCCGCCCTGGCCGCAGCGGCGGGCGACGTCCGGGTGGCGGGCAGCATCACCGAGCTCACGGCCGAGGAGGCGGAGGAGTTCTCGGTGAAGGTGGAGCTGGCATGAACATCGAGTTGGCATGAACATCGAGTTGGCATAGTGCCGTCGCCGTCCGCGCCCCCGGCGGCACGGGCGATCGGGGTCACGAAGGTGTACGGGCGAGGCGACACCGCGGTGAAGGCCCTGGACGACGTGTCCGTCGACTTCCAGACCGGCGAGTTCGCCGCCATCATGGGCCCGTCGGGCTCGGGCAAGTCGACGCTCATGCACTGCATGGCCGGGCTCGACCAGGTCACCGAGGGAACGGTGTGCGTGGGTGACACCGAGCTGGGACAGCTGGGCGACAAGGAGCTCACCCGCCTGCGCCGCGACCGCATCGGATTCGTCTTCCAGTCGTACAACCTGGTTCCCACCCTCAGCGCGGCGGAGAACATCACCCTGCCCCTCGACATCGCCGGGCGGGAGCCCGACGAGGGCTGGCTCGACCAGGTCATCGACGCCGTCGGCCTGCGCCCCCGGCTCTCCCACCGACCCAGCGAGCTGTCCGGCGGCCAGCAGCAGCGGGTGGCCGCGGCCCGGGCTCTGGCGTCCCGGCCCGAGGTGGTGTTCGCCGACGAGCCCACCGGCAACCTCGACTCGCGGGCCGGCGCCGGGATCCTGCAGTTCCTCCAGCGGTCGGTGTCCGACTTCGGCCAGACGGTCGTGATGGTCACCCACGACCCGGTGGCCGCGGGCTACGCCGAGCGGGTCGTGTTCCTGGGCGACGGCCGCATCGTCGACGAGATGACCGCGCCCACGGCGGAGCGGGTGCTCGACCGGATGAAGCGGTTCGGGGGCTGATCGGCGGTGTGGCGGGCCACGGTCAAGGGCCTGCTCGCCCACAAGCTGCGACTGGCCCTGACCGCCCTGGCCGTGGTCCTGGGAGTGGGCTTCGTGGCCGGCACCTACGTGCTCACCGACACCATCGACCAGACCTTCGACGACCTGTTCGGGGAGATCTCGAGTGGGGTCGACGTGTCGGTTCGGGCCGAGTCCAGCTTCGACGCCGCCTCCGGCTTCGGCGGCGGGGAGGGCGGTCGAGAGACGGTCCCCGAGACCCTGGTGGCCACCATCGCCGCGGTCCCGGGCGTGGGCGCGGTGGAGGGCAACGTGGCCGGCTACGCCCAGCTGGTCGACGAGCAGGGGGAGGCGGTCAGGACCACGGGGGCGCCCACGCTGGGGGTCAACTGGGGACGGGCGCCGGGGATGTCACCCTTGCGGCTCCGAGAGGGTCGGGAGCCGCGCCAGCCGAGGGAGGTGATGGTCGACGCCGTCACCGCCCGGGAGCACGACCTGGCCGTGGGCGACCGCGTCCGGATCCTGTTCCGCGGCCCGCCGGGCGATTTCACCATCGTAGGGATCACCGGCTTCGGCCGGGCCGACAACCTGGCCGGCGCCACCCTCGCTGTGTTCGAGACGACCACCGCCCAGCAGCTCTTGGGCAAGGCCGGCCGGTTCGACACCATCGACGTCCAGGCGGCCGAGGGGGTGGGCGCCCTGGAGCTGCGTCAGCGGGTGGATGCGGCACTGCCTCAGGGTTTCGAGGCCGTCAGCGGACAGGAGCTGGCTGCGGAGAGCGCCGAGGACGTCCAGGACGCCCTCGGGTTCATCGGTACCGCCCTCCTCGTGTTCGCCGGGATCGCCCTCTTCGTGGGCGCCTTCATCATCCTGAACACGTTCTCGATCCTCGTGGCCCAGCGCACCCGGGAGCTCGGCCTGCTGCGGGCCCTCGGCGCCGGGCGGGGCCAGGTCCTGCGCTCGGTGGTGGCCGAGGCGGTCGTCGTGGGGCTCATCGCGTCCGTCGCCGGCGTGGGGCTCGGCGTGCTGGTCGCGGTGGGGCTCCAGGCCCTGCTGGGCGCCTTCGGCATCGACCTCCCCGGCACCGGCACCCGGGTCCTCCCCCGGACGGTGATCGTGTCGCTGATCGTGGGACAGGTCGTGACCGTCGTGTCCGCCGTGATTCCGGCTCGCCGGGCGTCGAGGATCGCCCCCATGGCCGCGCTTCGAGCCGGACCGGCGGAGGAGACCGGCTCCCTCCTCCGGCGGACGGTGGTCGGAGCGCTGGTGACGGCGGTCGGGATCGGCGCCCTCGTCTCCGCCCTCGTCGGCGACGCCGGTGGGATCGGGGTGCTTGGCCTGGGCGCGGCCCTGGTCTTCGTCGGCGTGGCCCTGATGGCGCCGGTGGCGGCACGGCCGCTGGCCCGGGTCGTCGGCGCTCCCCTGCCCCGGCTGGCCGGGGTCTCCGGGAAGCTCGGGCGCCAGAACGCCATACGCAACCCCCGCCGCACCGCGGCCACCGCTGCCGCCCTCACCGTGGGCCTCGGCCTGGTCGGGTGCGTCAGTGTGCTGGCCGCGTCGATCAAGGAGTCGTCGGCCGACATCATCGACCGGGCCCTCGCCGCCGACTTCGTGGTCAGCAGCAGTCAGTTCATGCCGACCATCAGCACAGACCTGGCCGACCGGCTGGCTGCCGTCCCGGAGCTGGGCGCGGTGACGTCGCTGCAGACCGGCGGCTGGCGGTTCGAGGGGAACGGCCGGTCGCTGTTCGCCGGCGATCCGGCCACCATCGCCTCGCTCATGAACCTCGAGGTCCGCTCCGGCGACGTGGACGGGCTGGCCGAGGGCGGGGTGATGGTCGAGGAGCGCCAGGCCGACGAGGAGGGGTTCAGGGTGGGATCGAGCATCCCCATGGAATTCGCCCGCACCGGGATCCAGGAGCTCCGGGTCGTCGGCACCTACGCCCAGAACCAGCTCCTGGGCAACTACCTGGTGTCGACCGCCACCTACGTGGCCAACTACAGCGAGCGGCTGGACTTCGTGGTGCTGGCCAAGGCTGCGCCCGGGGTGCCGCCGGCCACGGCCAGAACGGCTCTGGAGCGGGTCACGGCCGACTTCCCGAATGTCGAGGTGCGCGACCAGACCGAGTTCAAGGAGACCCAGAAGGACCAGGTCAACCAGGCCCTGGGGCTGGTGTCGGCCCTGCTCGGGCTGGCCATCGTCATCGCCCTGCTGGGGATCGTGAACACCCTCGCCCTGTCGGTGTTCGAGCGCACGCGCGAGCTGGGGCTCCTGCGGGCGGTCGGGATGTCGCGGCGGCAGGTCCGGTCGATGATCCGGGGCGAATCGGTGATCATCGCCGTCATCGGTGCGGTCCTGGGGCTGGCCGTCGGCGTGCTGTTCGGGTGGGTGCTGGTGGCCGACCTGGAGAGCCAGGGCATCAGCCGGCTGGTGATCCCGTTCGGGCAGCTCCTGCTCTACGTGGTGATGGCCGGGGTGGCCGGAGTGCTGGCCGCCGTCTTCCCGGCCCGCCGGGCCGCCAACCTCGACGTCCTCGGAGCGATCGCCCACGAGTAGCGATTCTGTGTTGCTCCTGTTGCTGCTGTTGCTAGAGTTGTCGGCAGAGGCGAAGGAGGGCAGTTGCAGGAGGACTAGTGCGAGCCAAACTGTTCCTTGGCGCCGGGGCGTTGGCCCTCGTCGCCGCCCCCGCCGCCTTCGCCTGGGCGGCACCCACCCACACCGTGACGCGGGGCGAGACCCTGAGCGAGATCGCGGCCAAGGTTCGTATCCCGCTCTCCGAGCTGGCCCAGGCCAACCGGATCGCCGACCCGGACTACATCCAGGCCGGCCAGGTGCTCGTCATGCCCGCCGGCGGCGGAGCCGGCGGCACGAGCGGGGCCACCGCCCGCTACGTGGTCAAGTCCGGGGAGACGCTCACCGACGTGGCCGCCCGGGCCGGGGTGTCGGTCGGCCGGCTGGCGGCCGCGAACGGCATCACCGACCCCAACCTCGTGCCTGAGGGCAAGGTGCTCACCATGCCCGCGGGCAAGGTCACTGCCGTGCCCGGCGCCTGGGTGTGCCCGGTGAAGGGGGCCACGTTCGTGAACGACTACGGCTACCAGCGCCCGGACAGGGAGAGCCCCCACCAGGGCGTGGACCTGTTCGCACCCCGAGGCACGCCAGTGGTGGCCCCGGTCTCCGGCGTGCTGGGCCGCTACCCGAACGACGCCGGCGGGCTCGCCTTCCAGCTCTTCGGGAACGACGGCGTCCGCTACTACGGCGCCCACCTCGAGTCCTACGGGGCGGTGGGCCCGGTCCGGGCAGGCACCGTCATCGGCTACGTGGGCACCACCGGCGACGCCCGAGCCACCTCGCCGCACCTCCACTTCGAGTCCCACCCCGGCGGCGGGGCTGCGGTCAACCCCTACCCCGCCCTGGTCGGCGCCTGCCGCTAGAAAACTCCGGATTCCGGTTTGGGCCTCTCGAAGGCCCGGGTATACGACCTCCGCACCGCGGTGCGGTGTGAAACCCCCTCCCGAGAAGGGGTCTCCGCTTGTCGGGGCCCCTTCTCGCCCCCTTTCCGCTGGTCCTGCTGAGTTCCGATCGCCTCTATTCGCGCCGTGCCAGTAGGCGGCTAGAGTGGGACGGGTGAGGCGATCCTGGCCCCTGATCGCCGCCCTCTCCGGCCTGGCTGCGGTGGTCGTGGCCGCCCTGGTGGTGACCACCGACTCGGACCCCGCGGTCGGCCCGAACGTCCTGGTCACCCGGCCGCCGGGCGACACCAGCCTCTCCATCGACGTCAACAACTCACCCACCGTGGCCCGGGACCCACGCGACACCGACCACCTGGTGGTCACCCATCGGGTCGACCGCCCCGGCTACTCGTCCGCCCTGTCCTGGAGCGCCGACGGGGGGCGGACGTGGACCCGGTCGGTGCTGCCCGTTCCGGCCGATGCGGCGCGGTGCGCGGCCTCGATCCAGGGCCAGCAGTGCCCGTTCGCCCCCGACGTGGCCTTCGCCCCCGACGGCACCCTCTATGCCGTCTACGTCAACCTCTCCGGCCAGGGCAACCGCCCGGACGCCCTGTGGGTGGCCCGGTCCACCGACGGCGGCCGTCGGTTCGAGGCGCCGGTGCGGGTCGCCGGCCCGCTGACCTTCCAGCCCCGGCTGGCCGTCGACCCGAAGGGCCCCGTCTACGTCACCTGGCTCCAGGCCCAGGAGACGGTGCTGAACGGGTTCGCCCAGCCCTTCCCCTACGTGGTGGCGGTCCGCTCCGACGACGGCGCCCGGTCGTTCGGCCCGCCCGCACGGGTGAGCGACCCCGAGCGGGAGCGGCTGGGGTCGCCCAGCGGCGTGGTCGACTCCCAGGGCCGGCTGGTCGTCCTCTACGAGGACTTCAAGGACAACCGGCGCGACTTCTCCTACCTGGAGGGCCCGCCCGCCGAGCGTCCTTTCGCCCTGGTCGTGACCAGTTCAACCGACGGCGGGAGGTCGTTCTCCAGGGGCACCGAGATCGAGTCCGGGGTGGTGGCGACTCGCAGGTTCCTCATCTTCCTGCCCGAGGCGCCCACCCTGGCCCGTGGTCCCGGTGACGAGCTGTACGTGGCGTGGGCCGACGGCCGCAACGGCGACGACGACGTGTTCCTGCGCCGGTCCGCCGACGGCGGCAGGTCGTGGTCCGAGCCCGTACGGGTCAACGACAACGCCCAGGGCGACGGCACCGACCAGCTCCTGCCCAAGGTGGCGGTCGCCCCCGACGGCCGCGTCGACGTCCTGTTCCTCGACCGCCGCCACGACCCCCAGGACATCCTGACGGACGCCTACCTGGCCTCGTCGGACGACGGCGGGCGCACCTTCGACAACCTGCGGGTGTCGACCCAGTCGTTCGACTCCCGGGTGGGCCCGACCTTCGGCCCCGACTACGGCACCGACTTCGGGACCAAGCTGGGCCTCGACAGCGCCGGTGACACCGCCTTCGCGGCCTGGACCGACACCCGCCTGGGCAACGAGGCCAGCGGCAGCCAGGACGTCGCCTTCGCCCGCGTCACCCTGCCCGACGCGCCGCCGGCCCTGGTGGGCTGGCCGGTGGTGGTCGGCCTGCTGGTGATGGGAGGGATCGCCATGGTTGGCGGGACCAGGGGCGGGAACCGGACCCCGTCGGGGGCCTCCACCGACCAGCGTTCCACCGCGTCGGTGGGGTCGAGGTCGGGTCGCAGCCGCCAGCGGGGCCCCTCCTCCCCCTCCTTGCGCTCGACGATGGCGTCGTCGGG
>JALYGL010000080.1 GCA_030777125.1 Actinomycetota bacterium | reverse complement strand
TGGGGGCCATGGCCCTTCTGGTCGGCCCGGCCTCTGCGGAGACGAGCGGAAGGGCGAGGGCCGACGACACGTCGACCGCGTCCGGCGGCGCCGTGGCCCGCGACGGCTCGGTGGCGTCGGGCTCGGCCGTGGCCATCGACGACTCGGTGGCGTCGGGCAACGCCGTGGCCATCGACGACTCGGTGGCTTCGGGCTGCTCCCTGGCCGTGAACGAGTCCACCGCCTCGGGCGCTCCGTGTCCCCCCAAGAAGGTGGTCAAGGACGTCGACAAGGACAAGGACAGGCCCGCGGTCCGCCCCGCGCCCCGGACGGCCACCAGGGCACCCGCCGCCCGCGGCGCAGCCCGGGCCACGCGTGCCAGGTCCCTGGCCGTCACTGGCTCGAGCACCGAGACGCTGGCCACCGTGGCCGGCGGCATGCTGCTCTTCGGCGCCGTCCTGGTGGTGGCGTCGCGGCGTCGCTCCACCGTCTAGGCCACACCACAGCAGGAACGACGCGGCTCGTCGGCGGTGACGCCGGCGAGCCGCTTCGCGCCCCCGGACGGGACACACGAAGGCGCAACATCGGGCTTGAGGGTGACGGCCCTCGCCCTCGTAGACTGACCCCGGGAGACGTCAGAACCGACGTCGGGGAGGATGCCGCGTGGGGTTGGAAGAGGTGGTCACCGAGAACTTCCTGGTGCGGTACCGGGCCTTGCTCGATGCGGAGGACGCGGCGTTCGACGAGCTGGAGCACGCCTACGAGGAGGGCGACCGGGAGCACTTTCTGGCCGACCTCTCGGCGTGGCGGACCACCATCGAGCGTCGCCTGGCCTTCCTAGCCCGCAGCGGTCTCGATCTGGACGGCACGGCCGCGCTGACCTGACCCGTGGACGTCCGACGGCAGCTGGGGGTCGCCGCCGCCGCCCTGGCCGCAGTGGGCTGCACGGTGGCCCTGGCCCGGGCCGACCAGCCCGGTCAGGCCCCGGTGGTCGCCGGCTTCCCCCCGACGACGGCCGCGCCGGCCGCCGATCCCGGCCCCCTCCCGACGACGACCACCCCGGTCACCGTCGCCGAGACGGCACCGGTTCCGACGCCGCTGCCGGGCTGCCCACCGCCTCCCCGGCGGCCGGGGACGAGCCCGACGACGAACACGTGGCGTCCGGCCGTCCTCGTCCCCGAGGCCAGGCTGCCGGAGCCGGTCCCGCCCCCGCCCGTCACCGCCGGGGTGGCCGCCCTCCAGGGCAAGGGCATGTGGGTGTGGAAGTACCGCCAGACCGAGTCGGGCGACCCCGACGCCATCGTTCGCCGGGCGGTCGGCGCCGGCCTGCGTCAGCTCTGGGTCCGGGTGGGCGACTCCAGGGACGGGTTCTACGGCGCCGAGGTGCTCGACGCCCTGGTCCCCCGGGCCCACGCCGCCGGTCTGGCCGTGATCGGGTGGGGGTTCCCGTTCCTGTACGACCCGGTGGGCGACGCGGCCTGGACGGCGGAGGCCCTGGCCTGGCGGGGCCCCGGGGGCGTGGCCCTCGACGGGTTCAGCCCCGACATCGAGCTGGCCAGCGAGGGTGTGGTCCTGACCGAGCGCCGGGCCCGGGTGTACCTGGGCCTGGTCCGACAGGCGGCCGGCGCCCGCATGCTGGTGGCCACCGTCTACCCCCCCGTCGACCGCCTGTGGAACAGCCCGTACCCCTACGCGGCCATCGCGTCCTACGTCGACGCCTTCGCCCCCATGGTCTACTGGGGCTGCCGGGAGCCCGGACAGGCGGCGGCCCAGGCGCTCGAGCGCCTGGCCGAGCTGCGGCCGGTGCACGTCATCGGCCAGGCCTACGACATGGCTCCCGAGGGGGGCCGGGCCGGGCCGCCCAGCGCCACCGAGACGGTGCGGTTCCTCGACGTGGCCCGCCGCCGCGGCGCGGTGGGCGCCTCCTTCTGGGTCTGGCAGTCCACCGGGGCCGAGCAGTGGGGGGCCATCGCCCAGTTCCCGTGGGCACCGGGCACCTAGCCCGGGGTCGCGGGTAGCGTCGGTCCATGTCGCAGCACGTCTCGCTGTCCTCGGGCCTGCCCGAGACCGTCATCGACGCCGAGCCGGACGAGGCCCGAGCCGCCCTGGCCGAGGCACTGGCCCAGCCTGTCGAGGTTCGCCGCCAGGCCGTGTCCGCGGTCGTCGCCCGATGGCCCCGCAACCTCGACGCCTGGTCCCGACTGGGTCAGCTTGCCCGCGACGACGTCGAGGCGTACGCCTGCTACCGCGTCGGCTACCACCGTGGCCTCGACCGCCTGCGCCAGAACGGGTGGCGGGGGTCGGGCTACGTCCGCTGGGCGAAGGAGCCGAACCGCGGCTTCCTGCGCGCCCTCCAGGGCCTGGGTCGGGCCGCCGACGCCCTGGGCGAGGGCGACGAGGCCCGGCGCTGTGCCGAGTTCGTGCGTCAGCTCGACCCCAGCTGGGACGGGTCCGACGCCGGATAGCCCCTCGGCGGTCGCCCGTCGGGTGGTCGTGTCGGGGCGCGTCCAGGGGGTGTTCTTCCGCGACACGTGCCGGCGCCGGGCCGAGGAGGCGGGCGTCGCCGGATGGGTCCGCAACCTGTCCGACGGCCGGGTGGAGGCCCGCTTCGAGGGGCGGCCGGCGGCCGTCGAACGGCTGGTGGCGTGGTGTCGTGAGGGGCCGCCCCGGGCCGTGGTGGACGGCGTCGAGATCTTCGAGGAGCACCTTTCGGGCGACGAAGGCTTTCGCCTACGATGACGCACCGTTTCACACGAGCAGGGGGGAATGACGTGTCCACCGTAAGCGTGCGTGCGACGAGGCGAGCGCTGGCCGGGATCATCGCCGTGGTGATGGTCTTGGGTCTGGCCGGTTGTGGTGGCGGCGGCGACGACAACGACAACGTGCTGGGTTCGAGGAACCGGGCCGACGTCCTGATCACCGACATGGGGTTCGAACCGGACGAGCTCGAGGTGCGCGTGGGCGAGGAGGTCCGGTTCACGGTGGCCAACGAGGACAGCAGGCCCCACAGCTTCACCCTCACGTTCCTGGATATCGACAAGGAGATCCCGCCCGGCGCCAGCACCGACATCACCCTGAGGGCGCCCGAGGTTCCCCCGGCCGGCTTCTACAGCTTCTACTCCAAGAACCACCAGAGCGAGAACGGCTTCCACGGCCAGATCAAGGTCGTGCAGTGACGCCAGCGTCGCAGGGGTAGGACGGGGCGGTGGAAGGCGCCACCGCCCTCGAGCGACCTCCGGGTGCGCCGTCGGAGCGGACACCGGTGCTGCTGGTCGGCACCGTCGTCTGGCTGGCGTCGGAGCTCATGTTCTTCAGCGGCCTGTTCGCCGCCTACTTCACCCTGCGCGCCACCGCCGAGGAGTGGCCGCCCCACGGCGTCGAGCTCGACGCCGTGGTCAGCGGCATCTTCACCGCCCTGCTGGTGTTGTCCAGCGGCACCATGCAGCTGGCGGTGCGGGCCCTGGCCCGGGATCACCGCCGGCGGTTCCGTGTATTCATCGTGCTCACCGTGCTCCTCGCCGTCGTCTTCCTGGCCAACCAGGGTCGGGAGTGGGCTGAGGCCGGCTTCGGCATCGACTCGCACGCCTACGGCTCCGCGTTCTTCGTGATGACCGGGTTCCACGGCCTTCACGTGCTGGGCGGCGTGCTGGCCATGGTGCTGCTGCTGGGGCGGTCGGCGGGGGCCCACTTCGGTGCGGCCGAGGTGCCCGCCGTCGAGGTGGTGTCCTACTACTGGCACTTCGTCGACGTGGTCTGGCTCGGCCTGTGGGCCACCCTGTTCCTTCTCCGGTGAGGCGCCGGTGAGGCGCCTGGTCGCTGTCATCCCCTTGGCCGCCGCCGGCGTGCTGGCCGCACTGGCCGGGACGGGCGCGGCCCAGACCGACCCGCCGACCGCGGCCACGGTCGACGTGGAGGCCGGCCGCCAGCTCTACCTGCTGGCCTGCACCAGCTGCCACGGGCCACAGGGCGAGGGCACCGACCGGGGCCCGTCGCTGATCGGCGCGGGGGCGGCGTCGGCCCACTACTACCTGAGCACGGGGCGCATGCCGCTCGACCAGACCGGCGTCCAGCCCCAACGCAAACCGCCCGTGTACTCTCCGCGCCAGATCGAGCAGCTCACCGCGTACGTGGCCTCCCTCGGACCCGGTCCACCCCAGCCCCATGTCGACCCCCGCAAGGGCAGCCTGAGCGAGGGCTACGAGCTGTACTCCAACAACTGCGCGCCGTGCCACAGCTCGGCCGGGGCAGGGGGTGCCCTGGGCCATTCCGTCTACGCTCCCCCCCTCGAGCCGGCCACCCCGCTGCAGATCGCCGAAGCGGTGCGGGTCGGACCGGGCGCCATGCCCACGTTCGGGCCCGAGACATTCGACGACCACGAGCTGGACTCGATCGTGCGCTACGTCATGTACCTCAAGGATCCCGAGGACAAGGGCGGGTTCGGATTGGGCCACCTCGGCCCGTTGCCCGAAGGCTTCGTGGCCTGGGTCGTCGGGCTGATGGCCATGCTGGCCGTCGCCCGCTGGATCGGGACCCGTGACTGACCGCGCCGCCACCGCCGAAGACGAGGCGACGGCATCCGACCGGCGCATCGAGCGCAAGATCGCCGTGGCCCTCGTGGTCAGCACGCTGGCCGCCCTGGGCCTGGCCGGGGTGTACATCGGCGGCGGCCAGGCGCAGGCCGAGGGCGCCCTGCTCATGGTGGCCCTCGGGGCCCTGGGCGTGGCCGTGATCCTGTGGGCCAGGCTGCTCGTGCCCGGCCCCGAGATCACCGACGACCGGGGAGAGCTGGGCTCGCCCACGGAGACGACCGAGGCGCTGGAGGACAACATCGACGACACCATGTCCGACGTGCCGCAGGTGGTCGGGCGCCGCTCGGTGCTGCGGCTGTTCTGGCTGGCGCTCGGTTCGCTGGGGCTGGCCGCCCTGTTCCCGATCCGCTCCCTCGGGCCCGCCCCCGGGCGCACCCTTCTGACCACGGCCTGGCGAGAGGGCCGGCGCCTGGTCGACCAGGAGGGCCGGCTGGTGCGCGTGGACACCCTCGTCCAGGGCGGGACCCTCACCGTGTTCCCCGAGGGGGCCGAGCGGGCGGGCGACGCCCAGGCCGTCCTGGTCCGGGTCGAGCCCGACCGGTTGCGGCTCAGCCCCGGGCGGGAGGGCTGGACTCCGGGAGGCAACATCGCCTACTCCAAGATCTGCACCCACGTCGGGTGCCCGGTGGGGCTGTACCAGGAGGACACCCACGAGCTCGTCTGCCCGTGCCACCAGTCGACCTTCGACGTCCTCGACGAGGCCCGCCCCAAGTTCGGCCCCGCCACCCGCGCCCTGCCCCAACTGCCCCTGGCCGTCGACGCGGAGGGCTTCCTCGTGGCGCGGGGCGACTTCGACGCGCCCGTCGGTCCCGCCTTCTGGAACCTCGGATGATCAAGGCCACGCTGCGGTGGCTCGACGACCGCCTGGGCACGTCCAGCTTCACCCGCAAGGCGATGGACAAGATCTTCCCCGACCACTGGTCGTTCATGATCGGGGAGATCGCCATGTACTGCCTGGTGATCCTCATCGTCACGGGCGTCTACCTGACGTTCTTCTTCGTGCCCGCGTCCCGGGAGGTCCACTACGAGGGCTCCTACGGCCCCCTCCGGGGCGTGGAGATGTCGGCCGCCTTCGCCTCCTCCCTCGACATCAGCTTCGACGTGCGAGCCGGTCTGGTCATGCGCCAGATGCACCACTGGGCCGCCCTGGTGTTCGTGGCCGCCATCGTGGTCCACATGTGCCGGGTGTTCTTCACCGGTGGGTTCCGCCGACCGCGGGAGCTCAACTGGCTGGTCGGCGTCACCCTGCTCATCCTCTCCATCGCCAACGGCTTCTTCGGCTACTCGCTCCTCGACGACCTGCTGTCGGGGACCGGGGTGCGGGTCGGGTACTCGATCGCCCTGGGGGTGCCGGTGGCGGGGGAGTGGCTGGCCTTCCTGTTCTTCGGCGGCGAGTTCCCCAACGCCGAGTTCATCACCCGCTTCTACATCCTCCACGTGCTGGTGCTGCCGGCGCTGATCGTGGGCCTGCTGACGGCCCACCTGGCCATCCTGTGGCGCCAGAAGCACACGCAGTTCCCCGGCCCCGGGCGCAGCGAGACCACCATCACCGGCTCACGGCTGTGGCCGTCGTATGCCCTCAAGTCGGTGGGCCTGTTCCTGCTGGTCACCGCCGTGCTGGCCGGCCTGGCCGGGCTGGCCCAGATCAACCCGGTGTGGATATACGGGCCCTACGACCCGGCACAGGCGGCGGCCGCCACTTCGGGGTCGCAGCCCGACTGGTACGTGGGCTGGCTCGACGGCGCCCTGCGGATCATGCCCGGATGGGAGTTCCGGGGCCTGGGCCACACCATCCCCAATCCCTTCTTCCCCGGCGCCCTGCTCCCCGGGCTGACGTTCGTCGGCCTGTACCTGTGGCCCTTCCTGGAGCGGCGGTTCACCAAGGACACCGCCCCGCACAACCTGCTCGACCGTCCCCGCGACGCCCCCGTGCGCACCGCTTTGGGCGCGGCCACCCTGGCGTTCTACGGCATCCTCACCGTGGCGGGTGGGAACGACGTGCTGGCGGCGCTCTTCCGGATCGCCCCTGAGACCATCACCAACTTCTTCCGGGTGCTGGTGCTGGCCCTGCCCGTGGCCGTCTTCTTGGTCACCCGCAGCGTCTGCCGTTCCCTGCAGGGGTCCGGCGCCCACCCCACCGAGGGCGTGGTCGGGCACCGCCTGCGCCGCACCGCCGTGGGTGGCTTCGAAGAAGCCTGATAGGGCCGGCTCGTGTGCAGGCCGGCGGGGCTGGGGTCCCCGGCACCGGCGGGCGAGGTGCGAAGCACTCGGGTGCCCGCCGGCATAGGATCAGCCTTTGGCGTTGGCCTCGGCCGCGTAGCCCACCGCGGCGGTCACGGTGAGGCCGACCCCGAGGGCGGCGAGCCCCAGTCCGAACACCAGGCTGTTGGCCAGCGCCACCGCACCGAGGGCCAGGACCAGGGGCCACACGCTGCTGGACGGGAAGTAGCCGATCTCCTCCTCCCCTTCGTCGATGGACGCGTCGGGACGGTCCTCGGGCCGCAGACCGGTGCGGCGCGACTGCAACAGCAGGTAGACACCGACCATCACGAAGGCGGGCACCGACAGGGCCAGCATGACCGACCCGGCGTGCTCGTAGCTGACGAACCAGTACAGGGCGGTGGTGACCGCGTAGAACGCGCCCGCGCCGGCGAAGAGCTTCCACTCGACCTTCATCGGGGCACAGCCTCCCGCTCAGGGGGCCGCTCGGGCCCGGATTCCCGCTCCTGGCGGAGGTCGAACATGGGCCGGTCGGAGCGGATCGGGGGCAGGCGGTCGAAGTTGTGCTCCGGAGGCGGCGACGTCGTGGCCCACTCGAGGGTGTGGCCCCGCCACGGGTCGTCGCCCGCCGGCCGGCCCCGGCGTCCGGCCGTCCACAGGTTCACGAGAAGCACGAGGATGGCCACCCCCAGCACCGCCGACCCGATGCTCGACAGCAGGTTGAGCCATTTCAGCCCGGTGGTGGGGTCGTAGTCCGGGACCCTGCGGGGCATGCCCCGCAGGCCCAGCAGGTGGTGGGGCCAGAAGGTGAGGTTGAAGCCCACGAACGTCAGCCAGAAGTGGAGTTTGCCCAGGGGCTCGTTCAGGCGGCGGCCGGTGAACTTCGGGTACCAGAAGTACAGCCCGGCGAAGAAGGCGAAGGCGGCGGTGCCGAACAGCACGTAGTGCATGTGGGCCACCACGAAGTAGGTGTCGGTGACGTGGAGGTCGAAGGGCGGAGCGGCCAGCATGGGCCCGGTCAGGCCGCCGATGAGGAAGACCAGGAGGAAGCCGATGCAGAACAGCATCGGTGTCTCGAAGCTGAGGTGGCCCTTCCACATGGTGGCGATCCAGTTGAAGATCTTCACCCCCGTGGGCACCGCGATCAGGAACGTCATCCCCGAGAAGAACGGGAGGTTCACCGCGCCGGTGGCGAACATGTGGTGGGCCCACACCGCCGTCGACAGCGAGGCGATGGCCAGGGTCGCGAACACGAAGCCCCGGTAGCCGAACAGGGGCTTGCGCGAGAACACCGGGATGATCTCGGTGACCACCCCGAAGAAGGGAAGGGCCACGATGTAGACCTCGGGATGGCCGAAGAACCAGAACAGGTGCTGCCACAGCACCGGCTGGCCGCCGCCGACGGGCTCGAAGAAGTGACTGCCGAAATGGCGGTCGGCGTAGAGCAGGGCCAGGGCGCTGGTGAGGACGGGGAAGGCCAGCAGCACCATGGCGCTCACGATGAGCATGTTCCAGGTGAAGATCGGCATCCGGAACATCGTCATCCCCGGCGCCCGCAGGGTGAGGATGGTGGTGATGAGGTTGACCGCGGTCAGCACCGTGGCCACCCCGGTGACGATGAGGGCCACCAGCCACAGGTCGGCGCCGGCACCGGGGGAGTAGGAGGCGTCCGAGAGGGGGGTGTACCCGGTCCAGCCGAAGTCGGCGGCGCCGTCGGACGTCAAGAACCCGGCCAGCATGGTCAAGCCGCCGCCCAGGAACAGCCAGTACGACAGCGCGTTCAGCCGGGGGAACGCCATGTCGGGCGCCCCGATGTGCAGGGGCACGAGGTAGTTGGCCAGCCCGAACGCCATGGGCACGGCGAACAGGAACATCATGATGCTGCCGTGCATGGTGAAGAGCTGGTTGTAGGTGGGCTCGTCGAGAACGTCCAGGCCGGGCCGGGCCAGCTCGTAGCGCATCAACAGGGCCATCGCCCCGCCCACCAGGAAGAACACGAACGCCGTCACCATGTAGAGGATCCCGACCTTCTTGGCGTCCGTCGTCGTCAACCACCCGACGAGTCCCGGCGCCGGCCGGCGGTACTCCGGCTCGGGCAGGGGTTCGGCCGCGGGGCGCTCTTCCAGGACGGTCACTGCACTTCTCCTACCCGCCGGGGGTCAGAGGTGCCCAGTTCCCCACTCAGAGGGCCGCTCGGGCCCAGGGCCTGGCGGCCTGCCCCCTCGGCCCCGTCGCGCTCGGGCCCCCGCGGGCCGCCCGGTTGCTCCTGGTCCCTTTGCTGGGCCGCCCACTGCTCGAACCGCTCCAGCTCGACCACCTCCACGTCGAACGTCATGCTCCCGTGGTCGAGGCCGCAGAACTCGGCGCATGTGCCGCCGAACCGACCCACCTCGGTGGGGCGGACGTCGAGGTCGTTGTCGACACCGGGGATGACGTCGCGCTTGAGGAGGAAGGCGGGGACGTAGAAGGCATGGACCACGTCCGGCGACACCAGCCGCAGGCGCGTCGTCTGGCCGACGGGAAGGACGAGGGTGGGCGGTCGGTTCGAGTCCCCCACGACGGTGACGCGCTGCGCCGGGTACCGGAACATCCACCCCCACTGGAATGCGGTGACCTCCACCCGCAACGCGGGGGACCGGCTCACGCGCATGACCGGCCCCTGGGCCCGCATGGTGACCGCGAACACCACGGCCACGATGACGAGCGGCACGGCGGTGTAGAAGATCTCCAGCCGGAGGTTCTCTCGCCGCTGTCCGGGCAGGTCGCCGGCGGCGGCGCCCTTCGGACGCCGGTAGCGCAGGATGACCCAGGCCAACAAGCCGACGACGAGCGCCCCGAGGGCGGCGGCCACGATGAACAGGATGCGCCACAGGTCGAGGACATCCTCGCCCTGGGCGCTGGCCGGCTCGGGCACCCCGAAGCGGTCGCTGCAACCGCCCAGCAGGGCCGCCGCTCCGACGACGACCACGACGGCGCGCCGACCGGGCCCGAGAGCCCGTACTGCCCGGCGGTGCACGATGGGCGACTCCTCCCTGATCGTCCGGCGAGCCTAGCCAGAGCCTGACCGGGCCAGGTGCAGCCGGGGCCCGATGTGGTAGCCAACCGGCGATGACCAGCGAGCCGCAACCGCTCCCGCCGGGCCTGGGGTGGTTGTTCGGCATCACCGGGCGGCTGATCGGGCTCGAGCCCTTGGCCGGCGGGCACATCCACGACACGTTCCTGGCCGTCTACTCGGGCGCTGACGGCGCCTCCCACCGCCACGTGCACCAGCGGGTCAACGCCGGCGTCTTCACCGATCCGGCGGCGCTCACGGACAAGGTCGACCGGGTGTCCCGTCACCTCGCCGCCCTCGGGATCCCGGCCCCCGCCCTCACCATGGGCCCTGGAGGCCGGCCGTACGTGGTGGACGGGTCGGGCGCGGTCTGGCGGAGCTGGCCGTACCGGGAGGGCGCCCGGAGCTTCCGGCGCTTCCCGTCCCCGGCGGTGGCGACCGTCGCCGCTGCCGGCTTCGGCCGGCTCCTCGCCGCCCTGGTCGCCCTGCCCGGGCCGCCGCCGGCCGAGGCCATCCCCGGCTTCCACGACGTCGACCGGCGGCTGGCTGCGTTCGAAGCCGCGCTGGCCGCCGACCGGTGCTCGAGGGCGGCCGGGTGCGGTGCCGAGATCGATGCCGTACGGGCGGCCGCCGAGGACACGCCCGTCGAGCTGAGCCGGGCCCGGATGGCCGGGCGGCTGCTCGAGCGGGTCGTCCACAACGACGCCAAGGCCGACAACGTGCTGATCGACGACCACACCGGGGCAGTGGCGGCGATCCTCGACCTCGACACGGTGGCGCCGGGCACCGTCCTCTTCGACCTCGGCGACCTGGTGCGCTCCGGCGCACCCACCCAGGAAGCGGGCGGTGCCGCGCCCGAGGTCCGTCTGGCCGTGGTCGAGGCCCTGGTGCGCGGCTACCTCGAGGGTGCCGCCGGGGTGCTGACCGACGGCGAGACCGGCCTGTTCGGCCTGGCCGGGCCGCTGATGGCCTACGAGTCAGCCCTGCGGTACCTGACCGACCACCTTGACGGCGACCGCTACTTCGGCGCCGACCGGCCCGGGCACAACCTGGACCGGGCCCGCGTCCAGCTCTCCCTCCTGCGGCAGCTGCTCGAGCTTCGCCCGGCGGTGGAAGCGGCGGTCGACCGGTTGCGCCGGTAGCGGTCAGGCCGCGGCCTCGTCGACCACCAGGGCGGGAGGGCCGCCAGCGCGTAGCCCGCCGGGGTCCCGCGAGGCGGCGACCATGGCCGCAGCCGCCGCGGCCAGGCTCACCCCGCCGGCGAAGCCCAGCCCCGCCCGCGCCCCCCACGTCTCGCCGATCCAGCCCAGGAGGGGGCCGCCCAGGGGGGTGGTGCCCAGGAACACCAGGCCGTAAAGGGCCATGACCCGGCCCCGCATGGTGGCGTCGGTGTTGAGCTGCAGGGTGGCGTTGGCGGTGGCCAGGAACACCATCATCGCCGCCCCCACCGCCACCAGCACCGGCGCCAACACCACGGGCGACGGGATGAGGCCGGCCGCCACGGTGAGGGCGCCGAAGGCGGCCGCCGAGCGCAGCAGCACCGGACGGGTGGGGCGAGCCCGCGACGCCGCGAACAGGGCGCCCAGAAGCGACCCGAGCGCCATCAGCGAGGTCAGCACCCCGTACATGCGGGCCCCGCCGCCGAAGCTGAACCGGGCCAGCAGCGGCAGCACGACGGCGAAGTTGAACCCGAACGTGCCGATCACGGCCACCAGCAGCAGCGGTGGTCGCAGCGCCGGGCTGGTCCAGACGTAGCGGAGGCCGGCCCGGACATCGCCGCGGGCGCGGGGCGCCGGGGCCTGGCGGAACAGGTCGTCGGGCCGCATGGCGACCAGGCCGGCGATGACGGCCAGGAAGGAGACGGCGTTGATGAGAAAGGACGGGGCGATCCCGGCCGTGGCGATCAGCACGCCGGCGGCGGCCGGCCCCAGCAGCCGACCGGTGTTGAACATGGCGCTGTTGAGGGCCACGGCGTTGGCGATCTCGTCCGGGCCGACCATCTCCATGACGAACGCCTGGCGGGTGGGCATGTCGACCATGTGGACGACGCCGAGCAGGAACGCCAGCCCGTACACCATCCACAGCTGGGCCGATCCGGTGGCCACCAGCAGACCCATGACCACGGCCAGCACGGCGGGGACGATCTGGGTGGCGATCAGGACCCGCCGCTTGTCGAAGCGGTCGGCCACCAGGCCGCCCCAGAGCCCGAACAACAGGGTGGGCAGGAACTGGAGAGCCACCGTGATCCCCAGGGCCACGCCGCTGCCGGTCAGGCTGAGCACGAGCCAGTTCTGGGCGACCGTCTGCATCCACGTCCCGGTGACCGACACCAGCTGACCGAGGAAGAACAGCCTGAAGTTCCGCACCTGCAAGGAGCGGAAGGTGCCGCCCCTCGCGGACCCGGGCGTGGTGCCGATGACCATTGCCGACCATACTACTTAGCTGGGTTAAGTAGTTCGACGGATTATGGTGCGTCCATGGGAACCCTCGACACCGAGGAGGTCCGGGCCGCCCTCGGCGACCTTCCCGGGTGGGAGGCCGGCGAGGGCGAGATCCGCAAGCGGTTCGAGCTGGCCGATTTCCGGGCCGCGGTGGCGTTCGTCGTGCGGATCGCGTTCGAGGCCGAGGCCGCCGACCACCACCCCGACCTCGACATCCGCTACCGGCGGGTCACCGTGGTCCTGTCCACCCATAGCGAGGGTGGGGTGACGGCCAAGGACCTGGCCCTGGCCAGGGCGATCGAAGCACTGGCCTAGTCCCCCGGCGGGCACCCGGTTCTTTCGGCTCGCCCGCCGGTGTCGGCGGGGCCCCACCCCGTCGACCGGCGACCGGTGCCGCTGCGGAACTACGGTGGCGCATGCCCGTCTCCAGCGGGATCGTCGGGCCGGTCCCCGAGGGACGGGGCCCCGAGGAGTACGACAAGCTGCGCCGGCGGGTGCTGTGGACCATGCCCAGCGGGCTCTATGTGGTCGGCAGCCGGGCCGGCGACCGGCGCAACGCCATGACCCTGAACCTGGCCACCCAGGTCAGCTTCGACCCGAAGCTGCTGGCCGTGAGCGTGGTGAAGGAGGCTCTGACCCACCGACTGATCTCCGAAGGGCGGGTGTTCAGCCTCTGCATCGTCGACCGGGAGGACCGCGCCATCGTGCGCAAGTTCACCAAGCCGGTCGAGGTGGACCTCGAGGCCGGCACGCTCAACGGGTTCGCGTTCCACGACGGGGCCACCGGAGCGCCGGTCCTCGACCAGGCCGTCGCCTGGATCGACTGCACGGTTCGCCAGACCGTCGACGTCGGCGACCACACCCTGTTCATCGGCGAGATCGTCGACGTCGGGTTCCAGAAGCCGGAGGACACCCCCGTGCTGCGCATGGAGGACACCCGGATGAACTACGGGGGCTGAGCCGCCCGGGATGCGGCTGGTCAGCTTCAACGTCCTCAACGGCCGGTCGCTCGCCGACGGGCGGGTGTCGACGCCCCGGCTGGCCGCCGCCTGTGCGTCGCTCGACGCCGACGTCCTGGCCCTGCAGGAGGTCGACCGTCACCAGACCCGCTCCGGCGACGTGGATCAGACGGAGGCGGTGGCCGAGGCCACTGGGGCGGTGGCGTGGCGGTTCGAACCGGCTCTCATCGGGGAGCCGGGCGCCACCTGGCGGGCCGCCGTCGACGGCGACCTCGTCGACGGTGGGCCGGACATCGAGGCCGGGTACGGCGTGGCCCTGGTGTCGCGCCTGGCCGTGCGGTCGTGGCACGTGGTGCGGCTGCGGGCGGCTCGGGTGCGGGCGCCGGTGGCCGTCCCGGGCGGGCGGGGCCGGTTCATCCTGCTGCCCGACGAGCCCCGCGTGGCCCT
The DNA here is from genome assembly GCA_030777125.1 of Actinomycetota bacterium. GTDB lineage: Bacteria > Actinomycetota > Acidimicrobiia > Acidimicrobiales > AC-14 > JALYGL01. The sequence goes on along the minus strand of JALYGL010000080.1, from coordinate 4,822 downwards.
GGTGGCGGTGGTCGACGCCCCTTTCGGGGCCCTGGCCGTGGCCACCACCCACCTGTCGTTCGTGCCCGGGTGGAACGCGGCCCAGCTCCGGCGGGTGGCGAGGTCGGTGGCGCCCCTGGCGCCGGCTGCGGTGCTGCTGGGCGACCTGAACCTGCCCCCGCCGGTGCCTCGGCTGGCCACCGGGTGGCGGGAGCTGGCCCGGGTACGGACCTTCCCGGCGGCCAACCCGTCGATGCAGATCGACCACGCCCTGGGCCACGGCGCCCTACCCCCGGTGACGGCCGCCGAGGCCCGGGAGCTCCCACTGTCCGACCACCGTGCCCTGGTGGTCGACCTGGCCGAACCGGCCGCTGGGGTGAACGGCTAGCCTCCGAACGTGGCCCTGCGGGTGCTCGACAACGCCTCGTGGGGCTTCGACACCAGTTGCTTCGTGTGCGAGCCGTCCAACCCGCGGGGCCTGGGGATCAGGTACTCGCACGACGAGGAAGGGGAGGTGGTGGTGGCCGAGTTCTCCCTCGGTCGGGAGTTCTCCGGCGTGCCCAGCTACGTGCACGGCGGCGTGGTGCTGGCCATCCTCGACGAGGCCATGGCCTGGGCCGCCATCGCCATCGCCGGCCGGTGGGCCGTCGTCCAGCACACGGCCACCACCTTCGACCGCCCGGTGCGCCTCGACACCCGCCACCGGGTGGAGGCGTCCGTCTCCGAGCCCGGCGACGACAGCGTCACCGCCCGGGCCAGCGTCGTCGACGAGGCCGGACGGGTGTGCGCCCGGGCCCACGCCCGCCTGGCCGTCATGACCGTAGGCCGGGCCCGGTCGGCGGTGGGCCGGGTAGGCGACGAACACACCCGCTACCTCCGAAAGGGCACCTCATGAACGACATGGAGGTCGACGTCGACGGGTTCGCCGACGCCGCCGCGGCCGGTGCGGTGGTGATCGACGTCCGCCAACCGGAGGAGTACGTCAACGGGCACGTGGCCGGGGCCGAGCTCATCCCCCTGGGCGACGTCGTGGCCCGGCTGGACGAGATTCCCGCCGACGAGCCCGTCTACGTCATCTGCCAGAGCGGCGGGCGCAGCCTCAAGGCGGTGCAGTTCCTCCGGGCCCAGGGCTACGACGCGGCGTCGGTGGCCGGCGGCACCAAGGCGTGGGTCGAGAGCGGCCGGGAGGTCGTCCGGGGCCCTCGGCCCTGACGGCCTCATCGGGGCTTCACCGCCCGGACGACCACGGAGGCGAACCCCTCGGCCACCGGGTGGTGCTCGTCGACGGACACCCCGACGAAGCCGGCCCCCGCCAGCACGCGCTGGTACTGCCTCCGAGTGAGGGTGTCGGCGACACAAGCGACCCAGCTGTCGAGGTCGGCGCCCCGGTCGCTCGTGGCGGGCGCGTCGGCGACGACGTCGGCCACGGCCAGCCGCCCGCCGGGGCGCAGGACCCGGTAGGCCTCGGCGAACACGGCGGCCTTGTCGGGCGACAGGCCGATCACGCAGTTCGACAGCACGACGTCCACACTGCCGTCGGGGAGGGGGAGGGCCTCGATGTGACCCCGGAGGAACTCGGCGTTGTGGATCCCAGCCTCGGCCTGGTTGGCCCGCGCCAGGTGCAGCATCTCGTCGGTCATGTCCAGCCCGTACGCCTTGCCCGTCGGCCCGACCCGGCGGGCCGAGAGCAACACGTCGAGCCCTCCCCCCGAGCCCAGGTCGAGCACCGTCTCGCCTGGGGCCAGGTCGGCCAAAGCGACGGGATTGGCGCACCCGATGCTGGATTCGAGGACTCGCTCCGGGAGGGTGTCGGCCTCCTCCGGCCCGTAGACGCACGCGCCGATGCCGTCCGGCGCGCCCTCAGCTCGAGCCGCCGCCGGCAGCCCGGCGGCCCGGGCGTAGTGGGCCCGCACCGCCTCGCGTACGGCGCCCTGGTCGACGCCCGCCGGGTCGGGCCCGAACGTCGAGGTCACCCACGGCCGCAGCGCCTCCGGCGCTTCGATGGCCACGGCGACGGTGGCCTCGAACGACACGGGTGAACAGCACCTCCGCTCCGCCTCGACCAGCTCCACGAGGGCGGCGGCGACGGCGGCGTCGAGCCGGTAGCGCAGCACCACGCCGTTCTCCGTGCGCTCGGCGCCGACCAACGCCCGGTCGAGGGCGCGCCAGGGGCGGGTCCGGTCCTCGAGGGCTCCAGGCTGGAGGGTGCAGGGTTCGTTCTGGGTCATGAGCGAACCCTCGCGCCTCAAGTACGCTTGAAGTCAAGATGGCCGCCAACCACATGCTCTCCATCGGCGAGGTGGCGGAGCGGACCGGACTGCGGGCCTCGGCGCTCCGGTACTACGAGGAGGCCGGCCTCATAGAGCCCGCCGGCCGGGTGTCCGGACGGCGCCACTACGACCCCGCCGTGCTCGACCGCCTGCAAGTCATTGCCTGCGCCCAGGACGCCGGGTTCACCATCGCCGAGGTGCGGGAGCTCCTCGGTGGCACGGACGAGCCCCCCGCCCGCTGGCGGGCGCTGGCCGAGCGGAAGCTGGTCGAGGTCGATGCCGTCATCCAGAAGGCTGAGGCCACGCGCCGGCTGCTGGAGGAGAGCCTCCGGTGCAACTGCGTCGCCCTGGAGGACTGCGCCACCGTCCTCGGGGCGACCCCGGCCGAGCGTCCTAGTAGCGCCCGGCGTAGACGATCCTGATCGCCCGCCATCGCGGCTGGTCGTGCCCGCCGCGATCACGTTCGCCTTGAGGGTGGCCTCGGCGTTGTTCGTGCCGGCACCCGCCCTGGCCGGTGAGGAGTTGCAGGCGTCGACACCCTCGTTGCCGGAGGCCACGGTGAGCACCACGCCGCTGGCCGCGGCCTTGCGCACGGCGTCGTCGAGAGCCTGGGAGACGGGACCACCCAGGCTGAGGTTGGCCACCGCCGGCTTACGGGCGTACGCCGTGCCCCAGTTCACCGCGGCGATGACGCCGGACGTCGACCCGCTGCCGTCGCAACCGAGCACCTTGAGTCGGTCAGGGCCACTCCGGGCGCCACCCCTGCCACCGAGGAGGTGTTGTCCCGGCGCCGATGGTGCCGGCCACGTGGGTGCCATGGCCGTTGCAGTCGGTGTTGCGGCCGTCCCCCGTCCAGTTGCCGTGGCCAACGACGTTGAGGTCGGGCTGGGCGGCGATGCCCGATCGATCACGTAGGCGTTGACGCCGCCGACGGCGCCCCATCCGTTGCCGGCTCTGGTCGAGCTGACGTCGGCGTCGATGCGGTTCACGCCCCAGGGCAGGTTCTGGGCGGTGGCCGTCACCACGCCGTCGGGCTCGACGTAGGCCACCCGCGGGTCGGTGCGCAACGCGCCAGGCGCGAGGCAGGCAGCCGGGCCGCGTACCCCTTCAGGCCGTTCCGGGGGGCGGTTACCCCTGGGGCCGCAGCACCACGGCCGTGTCGCCGTCCACCGAGCCGCGGAACGGCCGCCCTTCACCGCGGCCGTCGCTGGCCACCTCGACGTCCCACTCGCCGTCGAGCTCGACCGCGGCTCCCGCCGTGGTGAAGTTCACGACCACCGTCCGCCAGTCGTCGCCGGCGTGGCGGACATAGACGAGGAGGCCGTCGGGCCCGTCGATCACCTCCACCGCGCCGGTCTGCAGCGCCGGGGTCGCCCGCCGGGCGGTGACCAGGCGCCGGTAGAGGTGGAGGATGGACCCGGCGTCGGCGGCCAGGCTGGCCACGTTCCGGGCCTCCGGCTCGGGGGGCCACGGGAGCCACGGGTCGTTGCCGGCCCAGCCGTGGCCGGGCGACGGGTCCCACGGCATGGGGGCCCGGCACGGGTCGCGCCCGCCCGGGTCGACCACCCGGGACCGGTCCACGGCCGCGTCCTCCAGGCCCAACTCCTCCCCGGCGTAGAGGAACGGCACGCCCGGGAGGGTGAGCACCAGCAAGGCTGCGGCCCGGGCCCGGGCCTCGGAGCCGCCGTAGCGGGTGCGGTGGCGGGGGTTGTCGTGATTGGAAAGGGTCCACGTGGCCCAGGCCCCGATCGGCCCCAGCTCGGCCAGGGTGGTCTCCAGCTGTCGCCGCCAGGCGGCCGCCTCCCATGGCGCGAACAGCGGCGTGAAGTCGAAGGCCAGGTGCAGCTCGTCGCCCCGGCCGAAGTAGGCCGCAACCTGACGGGTGGACAGGAGGTACACCTCCCCCACCATCATGCGGTCGCCCGGATAGGAGTCGATCAGGGCCCGCAGATCTCGTAGGACGGGATGGACGTCGGGGCAGTCGTTGACGGCCGAGTGGGGGAGCAGGCCGTCGGGCGGGTCGTCGGGAAACGACGGGTCCTTGAGCATGCCCTGGACCACGTCGACCCGGAAGCCGTCGACCCCCCGGTCGAGCCAGAACCGCAGGGTGTCGTGCATGGCCGCCACCACCTCGGGGTTGCGCCAGTCGAGGTCGGGCTGCTCGGGCAGGAAGAGATGGAGGTACCACTGGGTGGTGGCGTCGTCCCACGTCCAGGCGTCGCCGCCGAACGCCGCCTTCCAGTTGTTGGGCCTGAGACCGGGACCGACGCCGTCCCGCCAGATGTACCAGTCGCGCTTGGGGTCGTCCCGTGACGAGCGCGACGCCACGAACCAGGGGTGCTGGTCCGACGTGTGGTTCGGGACCCAGTCCACGATCACCCGGAGGCCCCGCTCGTGGGCCTCGGCCAGGAGCCGGTCGAAGTCGTCGAGAGTGCCGAACAGCGGGTCGACGTCGCAGTAGTCACTGACGTCGTAGCCGAAGTCGGCCATGGGCGAGCGGTAGAACGGGCAGATCCAGATGGCGTCCACGCCCAGCCACACGAGGTGGTCGAGGTGCCGGCGGATGCCCTCCA
>JALYGL010000079.1 GCA_030777125.1 Actinomycetota bacterium | reverse complement strand
GGCCGTGGAGCTCGTTGAGCACCGTTCTCGGGTTCTCGCCGCCCTCGAGGATCCTGCGGACGGCGGCGTTCATCTGCTCGCTGACGTCGGGCCAGTAGACGACGTTGGGGCGGTACCACCCGTTCTCGGACGCGGAGCTTGGCGTCGAGGTTCGACAGCGGCTCGTCCATCAGGAAGGCCTTCGGCTTGCGGACGATGGCCCGGCCCATGGCCACCCGCTGTCGCTGCCCGCCTCGAGAGCCGCCGGGCTTCGCTTGAGGAGCTCCGTGCTCTTGCCCGACCCGGAGGGCCCGCCAGGACGACGAACTCGCCGTCGGCCATCTCGAGGTCGACCTCCTTGACGGCAACGGTTCCGTCCGGGAACGCCTTGGTGACACCCTCGAGAACGATCGAGCCAAGTCGTCGCTCCTTCGTCCTGGCCCCAAGGCTACGCCGCGCGGCGGGCTCAAACCCGCCGGATCTTCCCCACGCAGAGGAGACCTATGCCGGCCGGCGGGTGCGCCGGCGTTGCCCGCCGGCGATGGCCGCGGGAAGCGGCAGGGGGCGGAAGGCGTCCGACGCGGCGGTGAGGGCGGCGTCCTCTTCGTCGGTCAGCTCCAGGTCGGCGGCAGCCACGTTGGCCTCCAGCTGAGCGACGGTGCGGGCCCCGGGGATGGCCACGGTGTTGGGCCGGCGGATCACCCAGGCCAGGGCGGCCTGGGCGGCGGTGGCGTCGTGAGCCCGGGCCACCTCGGCCAGGGTGGCCAGCAACTCCTGCACCCGGGCCAGGTTCTCGGTGAGGAACAGCGGGTTGGCCCGACGCACGCCGTTGCCAGGCCGCTCCGACGGGCTCCACCGCCCCGACAACAGGCCCTGGGCCAACGGGCTGTAGGCGATGACCAGCCGGTCGCCGGCGGCGGCGTAGGGAAGGAGCTGTCGCTCCGGGCGGCGGGCGACCAGGCTGTATCGCACCTGGTTGCTGAGCACCGGCGCTCCGAGGGCCCGCTCGGCCGACCGCCACCGGCGGAGGGAGAAGTTGCTCACCCCGACGTTGGCGACCGCGCCGGTGGCCTGCAACCTGCGCATCCCGGCCATCGTGGTGGCCACCGGCACGACGGGATTGGGCCAGTGCATCTGGTAGAGGTCGATGCACTCCACGCCCAGGCGCCGGGCGCTGGCCCGGCCGCGCTGCTCGACCACCGGCCCGATGGGCAGGACGGGGAAGACCTTGGTGGCGACGAATGCCTGGGTGCGCCGCCCGGCGATGGCCTGGCCCACGATGCGCTCCGACCGCCCGAAGCCGTACACCTCGGCGGTGTCGACCAGGTTGACGCCCAGGTCGAGCGCTCGTTCGACGATGGCGCCGGCCTCCACGGCGGCGTAGGCCTCACCGTAGCCCCACTCCGGTGACCCGAACTGCCACGTGCCCAGCCCGATGGCCGAGACACGGACGCCGCCGACCTCCACGAACCGCATCGGCGAAGACTATGGAACCCGGGAACCTGTGGCGCTCCGGCGGTCGTCGGAGGGGTATGCGCAAACTCCTCGTCAGCACGATCATCGGAACGGTGGCGGCGGTCACCGGGGCGGGGCCCGTGCTCGCCTGTGGCGGCATCTTCAGCGCCAACGGGGAGGTGAACCTGGTCCGCACGACAACTCTGGCCGCGTATCACGAGGGCATCGAGCACTACGTCACCGCCTTCGAGTTCGCCGGCTCGGGCGGCGCCTTCGGGTCCATCGTGCCCCTCCCCGGTGTCCCGACGGCGGTGGAAAAGGGGGGCGAGTGGACGTTGCAGCGCCTGGTGCGGGAGGTGGAGCCGCCGGTCGAGGCGCGCACCGTCGCCCTGGCTGCCGACGCCTCGACGGCCGGCCCGGCCGAGGTCCTGCTCGAGACCCGGATCGACGCCCTCGACCTGACGGTGCTGCGGGGGGGCGGGGCGGCGGTGGGGGAATGGGCCGCGGCCAACGGGTTCACGCTCACGCCCGACGCCCCCGAGGTGCTCGACTTCTACGCCCGGCGCAGCCCGATCTTCCTGGCCGCCCGCTTCGACGCCGACGCCGCCCGCCGCGGCGGCGTGGCCCTGGGCGACGGTACGCCGGTGCACCTGACCATCCCCACGGAGAACCCGTGGGTCCCCTTGCGGATCCTGGCCCTGGGCCGAAAGGCCCAGGAGCGGGTGAACGCCGACGTGTTCCTGCTCACCGACCGGCGGCCGGCGCTGCTTCCCGGTGAGGACGCCGACGGGCTGAGCCTCCAGAGCCAGGAGCGGGCCTCGGCGTCGCTGCTCGGTGACCTGCGCTCGGATCGCGGCATGGAATGGATGCCGGAGGCGATGTGGTTGAGCCACCTGCGGGTGGACGCCTCCCCGGCCGAGCTGACGTACGACCTGGCCGTCGACGCCTCCGGGCAGGGTCGGCCCTCGCCGCTGGCGGCCGGGCTGGCCGACGGTGGCGACGTCACCGGCGGCGGGACGGGCGCGGACGGCCCGCCGCTGGCCGCGGTGCTCCCGTTCGCTGCGCTGGCCGGCGCCGGAGTCCTGGC
>JALYGL010000078.1 GCA_030777125.1 Actinomycetota bacterium | reverse complement strand
GCCTGGAGGACTGGATCCGGGTCCCCGCGCCCGAGGACGAGATGCGGGCCCGGGTGGAGGCGCTGACCGTGCGCATGGGCGCCCACCGCCACGCCACCCCGATCCTCGACCCGGACGGGGTGCTCCGTTACGGCAACCGTTGGACGGCCCTCCCCCCCTCGAGTCGCGCTTGACGGAGGCCCTGCTCGACCGGTTCGGGGCGGTGGCCAGCCGGGAGACGCTGATCCGGGCCGGGTGGCCGTGCGGCGCACCGGGGCGCAACGCCCTCGACGTCCACGTCCTCCGTCTCCGTCGCCGGCTGGCGCCCCTGCCGCTGGCCATCCGCACCGTGCGGTCCCGGGGCTACCTCCTGGAGGTTGCGCCAGCGGAGGCCGAACAGCTCGCCCCGTAAGCTGTCGGTCATGTCACTCGACCTGTCCACCCTGGTCCAGCCTGCGTCCACCAAGATCGTGCTGGTGGTCATCGACGGCCTGGCCGGGTTCGCCGGCCCCGACCGGGGCAGCGAGCTGGAGGAGGCCGCCACCCCCAACCTCGACCGCCTGGCCGCGGGCGGGTCCGTCGGGCTCCTCGACCCGGTGGGGCCCGGCATCACCCCGGGGTCGGGGCCCGCCCACCTGGCCCTGTTCGGCTACGACCCGGTGGAGTTCCAGCTGGGCCGGGGTGCCCTCTCGGCTGCCGGGCTCGAGTACGAGATCAAGCCCGGCGACGTGGCCGCCCGCGGCAACCTGGCCACTCTCGACGGTGACGGCCGGGTGGTCGACCGACGGGCAGGGCGCCTGCCCGACGCGGAGGCCGTCGAGGTGGTGAAGAAGCTCTCGGAGGGCGTGGCCATCGACGGCGTGGAGGTCACCGTCGCCCACGAGGCCCAGCACCGGGTGCTGGTCATCTTCCGCGGGCCCGACCTCAGCGCGGCCCTGTCCGACACCGACCCCCAGGTCACCGGGGTGCCGCCGTCGCATGCCATGGCTCACACCCGCTTCGCCGAGCGGACGGCCGAGGTGGTGGCCGAGTTCGACCGCCAGGTACGGGCGCTGCTGGCCGACGAGCCCCGGGCCAACGCCATCCTCCTGCGGGGGTTCGACTCCCACCGCGACCTGCCGTCGATGCACGAGCGCTACGGGGTGCGGTCGGCGGCGGTGGCCGTCTACCCGATGTACCGGGGCATCGGCCGCCTGGTGGGCATGCACGTCCTGCCCACGCCCGCCGACCTCGACGGAGAGCTGCAGCTGCTGCGTGACCACTGGGACTCCTACGACTACTTCTTCTTTCACCACAAGGCGGCCGACTCGGCCGGTGAGGACGGGGACTTCGAGGCCAAGGTGGCCGCCATCGAGGCGCTCGACGCCGCCGTCCCGGCCCTGTCGGAGATGAAGCCCGACGTGCTGGTGGTCACCGGCGACCACGCCACCCCCAGCCAGATGGCGGCCCACTCCTGGCACCCGGTGCCGGTGCTCATGTCGGGCCCGCTGGCCGGGCGCGACCACGTCGAGCGGTTCGGGGAGCGGTGGTGCCGGGAAGGCGCCCTGGGCCGTCGCCCGGGCACCGAGCTGATGCCGATCATGCTGGCCGCCGCCGGTCGCCTGGCCAAGTACGGGGCCTAGCCGTCGGCTGGTCGCGATTTCCCCGCCTCTACGGGGAACTCTCGCGATGGGAGGCGTTGAGGTTGCCGGACCGGAACCCCTCGAGGTCGAGGGTGACGTAGCGGTAGCCGGCGGACTTGAGGGCGGCGACCACGTCGGCCCGGCGGGCCACTGCGGTCGACAGGTCGGCGGGGTCGAGCTCGACGCGGGCCAGGTCGCCGTAGTGGCGGACCCGGATCTGGCCGAACCCGAGGGCGGAGAGGGCCGCCTCCGCCCGGGCCACCCGGTCGAGCGTGCCCAGGGTGACGGGGGTGCCGTAGGGCATGCGGGAAGCGAGGCAGGCGGCGGCCGGCTTGTCCCAGGTGCGCAGGCCCAGCCGGCGGGACGCCTCTCGCACGTCGGCTTTGGTGAAGCCGGCGTCGACCAGGGGGAAGGCGGCGCCCCGCTCGGCCGTGACCTGCTGGCCGGGGCGATGGTCGCCCAGGTCGTCGACGTTGGTCCCGAGCACCACCGTCGCCCGCTCGGCCCGGGCCAGGGGCGCCACCACGTCCATGAGCTCGGCCTTGCAGTGGGCGCAGCGGTCGGTGCCGTTGGCCACGTACTCGGGCCGGGCCAGCTCGTCGGTCTCCACGGCCAGCCAGCGCAGTCCCCACTCGGCGGCCAGGGCTCGGCAGTCGGCCGCCTCGGACGGAGCCAATGAGGGCGAGACCGCGGTCACGGCCGGGGCCGCCTCCGGGCCCAAGGTGTCGGCTGCCACCCAGGCCAGGAAGGCCGAGTCGGCGCCGCCGCTGAACGCGACCACGACCCGGTCGAGCTGGTGCAGCCGGGCGCGCAGCGCGTCGAGGTCACCCACGACCCCAAAGGTAGTCATGCATGCGGGCGGGCACCCGGGTCGTTCCGACCTCGCCCGCCGGTGCCCCCTTGACCACCCGCCCGGTCTCCAACACGTAGGCCCGCGACGCCCGTCTGAGGGCCTGGGCCGCGTTCTGCTCCACCAGCAGGACAGTCGTGCCCTGGGCGTTGATGTCGGTGATGATCGACAGGATCTGGTTCACCAGCTTGGGGGCCAGCCCCATCGACGGCTCGTCGAGCATCAGCACGGTGGGCCGGGCCATGAGCGCCCGCCCGATGGCCAGCATCTGCTGCTCCCCCCCCGACAGGGTGCCGCCCGGCTGCTTGCGGCGCTCGTGGAGCCGGGGGAAGAGGCTGAACACCCGGTCGAACTCGGGTTGCAGCGTGCCCTTCGCCCCCTTGCGGGCGTAGGCCCCCATCTCCAGGTTCTCGATGACCGACATGCCGGGGAAGATGCGCCGGCCCTCGGGAGACTGGCAGATGCCCATCGTCACCCGGCGGTGGGCGGGGACCGCGGAGATGTCCTCGCCGTGGAACCGGACCGCGCCCGAGGTGAGCGGGCGCAGCCCGGAGATGGTCTTCAGGGTGGTCGTCTTGCCCGCCCCGTTGCCTCCGATGAGGGTGACGATCTCGCCCTCGTCGACGTGCACCGAGACCCCTTTGAGAGCGTGGACCTTGCCGTAGTGGACGTGGACGTCGTCGAGCTCGAGGAGGGAGGCCACTAGCCGGGGGCCCCGAGGTAGGCCTCGACCACCCGAGGGTCGCGTTGGACGTCGACGGGCTGCCCCTCGGCGATCTTCTGGCCGAAGTCGAGGACCACCACCCGGTCGGAGATCCCCATGACCAGGCTCATGTCGTGCTCGATGAGCACGATGGTCAGACCACGGGCCCGCAGGTCGAGCACCAGATCGACGAGTCCCTGCTTCTCCGCCGGGTTCATGCCCGCGGCGGGCTCGTCGAGGAGCAGGACGGCGGGACGGGTGGCAACCGCCCGGGCGATCTCCAGCCGGCGCTGGTCGCCGTAGGGCAGGTTGCGGGCCAGGTCGCCTGCCCGCCGGCCGATGCCGACCAGGTCGAGCAGGCGGCGGGCGTCCTCCACCGCCTCGCGCTCCTCCCGGCGGTGGCGGGGCAGCCCGAGCAGGGCGCCCGGCACGCTCGTCCGGTGGCGGGCGTCGACGCCCCCCATCACGTTCTCCAGCGCGGTCATGTTCGGGAACAGGCGGATGTTCTGGAACGTGCGGGCGACGCCGGCCTGGGTCACCCGGTACTGCGGCCGCCCGACCAGGTTCTGGCCGTCGCAGCGGATGTCGCCGGTGACGGGCCGGAACACACCGGTGATGCAGTTGAACACCGTGGTCTTCCCCGCCCCGTTGGGGCCGATGACGGCGAGGATCTCGCCCTTGCCGACCTCGAGGTCGACGTCGTCGAGGGCGACCACGCCGCCGAACTCCATGCGCACGTCGGACAGCGCCAGCACCGGGCCGCCGTCGACTTCGGCGGTGTGGGACAGGTCCAGGTCGACGGCCCCGTCGGTGCCGCCGGGACCGTTCGACCCGTCGCCGGCGGCCACGGCCACGACGGCTGACGAGGGTGCCGTCCTACCCATGGCCGCGGCGGCGGCGACCTCCTGGCGGTCGTCGGCCTCGGCCTCCACCGTGGCCGCCAAGGAGTCCTCCGGCGAGGGGTCGGCCAGCTCGGCCGCCCGCTGGCGGCTGGGCAGCAACCCCTGGGGCCGGAACACCATGAACACCACCAGGGCGGCGCCGAACGGCAGGACGCGGTACTCGGTGATCGTGTCCGCGTTCCCTCCGATGAGCGTGTTCAGCCAGCGGGTGAGGGTCTCGCCCGCGGCCAGGTCGCGCAGGTACTCGGGGATGAACCCGACGAGGAACGCCCCCAGGATGACACCCGGGATCGACCCCATGCCGCCCAGTACGACCGCGCTGAGGATGAGCACGGACAGGAAGAAGGGGAAGTTGTCGGGGCTGATGAAGCTGACCTTGCTGGCGTAGATCCACCCGCCGAGCCCGCCGGTGGAGGCGCCCATGGCGAAGGCCCACAGCTTCATCTTGAACGTGGGCACGCCCATGTTCTCGGCCGCGTCCTCGTCCTCGCGGATGGCGGCCCACGCCCGGCCCACCCGCGACCGGGTCAGGCGCACGATCATCACCACGGACAGCACCACCGCGGCCAGGGTCAGGTAGTAGTACGGCAGCGGCTCGAGCTCGAACCCGCCGGCCGGATGCGGGATGCCGGTGATGCCCCGGGCCTCGCCCAGCGACTCGGAGTTCTGGGCCACGATGCGGGCGATCTCGCCGAAGCCCAGGGTGACGATGGCCAGGTAATCGCCCCGCAGGCGAAGGGTGGTCCCGCCCAGGATCACGCCGGCCACCGAGGCGACGATGATGGCGAGGACGACCCCCTCCCATGCCCCCCACCCGGCGGCGGTGGTGAGTTTGGCCGTGGTGTAGGCGCCCACGGCGTAGAAGGCCACGTAGCCCAGGTCGAGAAGGCCGGCCTGGCCCACGACGATGTTGAGCCCCAGGGCCAGGAGGATGTAGATGCCGACGGGGAAGAACAGCACCCCCTGCCAGTACGGCTCGAGGGCCAGGGGGCCGAGCACGGCCAGCAGCAGCAGTCCCAGGACGACGGCCAACCTGACCGGTCGGGGCGCGGCTTGGGCGGCCGACTGCCACGAGCGCAGGGTCGCCGTCATGGTGGCCGTCATGCCCGCGCCCGGGCCAGGCTCTCGCCCAGCAGGCCGGTGGGACGGACGAGCAGGACGAGCACCAGCACGGTGAAGGCGAACACGTCCTTCCACTCGGCTCCGAGCACGGCGGCGCCCCAGTTCTCGAGCAGGCCGAGGAGGAAGCCGCCCAGCAGCGCGCCGCGAATGTTGCCGATGCCCCCCAGCACCGCGGCCGTGAAGGCCTTGATGCCGGGGAGGAAGCCGATGTTGTACCGGGCCGACTCGAAGAACACGCCGAACAGGGTGCCGCCGGCTCCGGCCAACAGACCGCCCAGCAGGAACGTCACCATGACCACCCGGTCGATGTTCACCCCCATGAGCGCGGCTGTCTCCGGGTCCTGGGCGGTGGCGCGGATGCCGCGGCCCAGTCGAGACCGGGCCACGAACCGGTCGAGGCCGACCATGAGGACAAGGGCGCTGAGCACCACCAGGACCTTGTCGGCTCTGATGTTGGCCCCGAACAACGAAAAGAGCTCGGTCTTCTCCAGCACCCGGGGGAACCCGAGCTGGTTCCGCCCGTAGCGGAGGGCGAACAGCTCTTGGAGGAACAGGGAGATTCCCACCGCGGTGATGAGGGCGGCCAGCCGGGGCGCCCCTCGCCGGCGGAGCGGTCGGTAGGCGACGCGCTCCATGGCCACCGCCGCCAGTCCCGACGCGGCCATGGCCAGGATCGTCACCAGGAGGAGGGTGCCGACCAGGGCCACGCCCGTCTTCGCCGGATCGGCCGGGTCGATGCCGATGGCTTGCATGGCGAACAGGCTGGCGAACACCCCGATCATGAAGATCTCGGAGTGGGCGAAGTTGATGAGGCGCAGGACGCCGTACACCAGGGTGTAGCCCAGAGCGATCAGGGCGTAGATGGCGCCCAGGGTGAGCCCGTCGACCGTCTGGGGCCAGAACTGCTCGACCAGGCAGCTGAAGCAGAATTGCATGGCTCCTCCCCCCTATCCCAGCGGGGGGAGGAGCGTCCGCTGGTCGTCGATGAGGCTCAGGCGACCTCGATCTGCTGGAGCGGGGCGATCTTGCCGCCCTTGACCTCGAAGACGAAGAAGGTCTTCGACTTCAGGTTGCCGTTGGGCTCGAACTCGATGGTCTTGGAGATGCCCTCGTGCCGGCCGAAGCCCTCGAGGAAGCCGAGCAGCTTGGCCCGGTCGGTGTTGCCGGCCTTGATGCCCTGGATGAGGATCTTGGCCGCGTCGTAGGCCTCCGGCGAGTACAGGCCGGGCTCCTTGCCGATGGTCCGCTTGAAGTTTTCGTAGAACGTCTTCAGCTGGCCGGTGGACGATTCCAGGGCCAGGTTGCACGGGCACGTCAGGCGGGCGCCCTCGGCCGCGGCGGCGCCGGCGGCGGCGGCGAACCCCGCGTCGAGTGAGCCGTCGCCGCTGACGAAGGTGGCCCGCACGCCGGCGTCGGTGAGCTGCTTCTTCAGGCGCCCGGCCTCGGCGTAGTAGCCGCCGTAGAAGATGTGCGACGGGTTGGCCGCCCTGATGTCGTTCACCGTGGCCGAGAAGTCCTGGGCCTTGGGGTCGACGGTCAGGGTGCGGGCGACGGAGATGCGCTTCTCGGTCGCCTGCTTGACAACGTCGTCGGCCAGGCCCTTGCCGTACTCGGTGTTGTCGTGGACGACGACGAGGCTCCGGGGCGACTCCTTCGCCAGGTACGCCACCACACCGCCCGCCTGCAGGGCATCGTCGGCGATGACCCTGTGGAACACGCTGGCGTTGGGCACGACCGTGGGCAGGTCCTTGTTGGTGGCCGACGGGCTGATCATGGGCAGGCCCGCCTCCTGGATGGAGGGGATCAGGGCCTTGGTCTCGCCGGAGAAGGCGGGGCCGACGATGCCGATGACGTCGCGGTCGTTGATGAAGCGGTCCTTGACGGTGGTGGCCTGGGCCGGGTCGCCGGCGGTGTCGAACTCCTTCAGGGCGATGTCGGGGCCCTCGCCGCGGTTCTCCTCCTCGATGGCCACCTTGATGCCGTCGCGGATGTTGATGCCCAGGTTGGCGTTGTCGCCGGTGAGGGCCCCGACGAAGCCGATGGTGTAGGTCCGGGCGGACTGGGCTCCGCCCCCGGCTCCGGTGGTCTCGTCGGTGTCGTCGTCGCCGCCGCAGGCGCCCAGGATCAGGGCCGCGGTGAGCATGAGGGCGAACCCCCGAGCCGGCTTCCGGTACGAACGGTTCATGCGCACACTCCTTTGCCCCCAGCCAGGGGCGACACGGTGATGAGCCTGCTCTTACCCCGGGCTCATCTGACGGAGAACATCCTCCATCGGCGCCAGCAGCCCGACCACGAACGGGCCGAACTCGGCGTAGATGGCTGAGGCGGGATCGAAGCGCATCTCGTAGACGCACTGCTTGATGGCGACCGGGTCCTCGGCGAAGAGGGTGACGCCCCACTCCCAGTCGTCGAGCCCGGTGGACCCGGTGATGAGCTGCAGGATGCGCCCGGCGTACTCACGGCCCTTGCGCCCGTGGCCGAACATGAGCTGCTCGCGCTCCTCGTACGGCAGGGAGTACCAGTTGCCGGTGGTGTCTCGCCGCTTCGACATGGGATAGAAGCAGATGACCCGCTTCCCCTCCGGCGGCAGCTGCGGGTGCAGGCGGGGTTCCAGCCGCTCGGCCGGCATCCCCTTGGCGTACTCCGACACTTCGGTGAGCGAGACGTACGAGTCGACCACCTCCAGGCCAGCGCCCGTGAGCTCCGCCTGAAGGCGCTGCAGGCGCCAGAGGTCGGGCCCCAGGGCCAGCACCCCCAGCTCGGCCTTGTGACCCAGCACGGCGAAGGGAACGACCTGGTGGTCGTCGGCCTGGGAGGACTTCACCGCTGCCACCGCGGCCTCCGCATCGGTGTTCGGGCCGGTGCGGAGGAACAGGTGCAGCACACCCCATCCCTCCGAGGGACGGACCGGGTCCGGCATCGTCATCCCCGAGATTGTACGGGAGCTACTGGGCCAATCCCTGCGAACACTCGATGAAGCCGTAGCTGGCGGCTGCCTGCTTGGCCAGATCATGGGACTGGCGGGCCCGGTCGAGGGCGGTCTGCGCCCGCTCCTGGCTCGGGCTGGCGACTTGCCGCGACTGGCTCAGGTCCTCGAGGGAGAGGGCCATGTTCTGGACGTGGGTCTGGAAGACCTTGTACTGGGTCTGGTCCTCGCCAGGGATGTCGATGGCCTTCAGCCGGTCGGCGGCGGACTGGACCGCGTCGCGCTCGGCCGCGGGGTCGCTGCCCAGGTCGCCGACCTTCTCGCGCGTCTCCACGCAGATGGGGTCGGCCTCGGCGACCACTCGGGCTTTGGCTCCGCTCAGCTCCTCGGCGTCGGTGCCACATCCGGCCAACAGGAACACCGCCACCGCCATGGCGTAGGAGTTTCTGACCAGGCTCATGGCCGCACTCTAGGCGCGAAGACGCCGGGAGCACCTGGTGGCGCTCCCGGCGTCGGTGCGGTGTGTCGCCGACAGTCTAGAAGTCGCCCATGCCCTCCATGCCGCCGCCGCCGGGCATGCCGCCGCCGCCGGCCTTGTCCTCGGGCTTGTCGACGATGACGGCTTCGGTGGTGAGGAACAGGGCGGCGATGGAAGCGGCGTTCTGCAGCGCCGACCGGGTGACCTTGGCCGCGTCGATGACACCGGCCTTGAAGAGGTCCTCGTAGTCGCCGGTGGCGGCGTTGAGGCCGGTGGGGCCCTCCAGGTTGCGGACCCGCTCGACGATGACCCCGCCCTCCATGCCGGCGTTGACCGCGATCTGCTTCAGCGGCTCCTCGAGGGCCCGGTAGACGATGCGGGCACCGGTGCCCTCGTCGCCCTCCAGGCTGTTGGCCAGGTCGGCGATGCGGGTCTGGGCCCGGAGCAGGGCCACACCGCCGCCGGGTACCACGCCCTCCTCGACCGCGGCCTTGGTGGTGCTCACCGCGTCCTCGATGCGGTGCTTCTTCTCGCGCAGCTCGACCTCGGTGGCCGCGCCCACCCGGATGATGGCGACCCCGCCGGACAGCTTGGCCAGGCGCTCCTGGATCTTCTCCCGGTCGTAGTCGGAGTCGGTGTTCTCCATCTCGGCCTTGAGCTGGTTGATCCGGCCCTTGATGTCGGCTTCGGCGCCGGCGCCCTCGACGATGGTTGTCTCGTCCTTGGTGACGGTGATCTTGCGGGCCCGGCCCAGCATGTCGAGGGTGACGTTCTCCAGCTTCAGGCCGACGTCCTCGGAGATGACCTGGCCGCCGGTGAGGATGGCCAGGTCCTGCAGCATGGCCTTGCGGCGCTCGCCGAACCCGGGGGCCTTGACGGCCACCGACTTGAACGTGCCCCGGATCTTGTTGACAACCAGCGTGGCCAGAGCCTCGCCGTCGACGTCCTCGCAGATGATCACCAGCGAACGGCCCGACTGCATGACCTTCTCGAGCACCGGGAGCATGTCGCGCACGGCCGAGATCTTGCTGCCGTGGAGCAGGATGTACGGGTCCTCGATGACCGCCTCCATCCGCTCCGGGTCGGTGACGAAGTAGGGGGAGATGTAGCCCTTGTCGAGGCGCATGCCCTCCACCAGCTCCATCTCCATGCCGAAGGTCTGCGACTCCTCGACGGTGATGACGCCGTCCTTGCCCACCTTGTCGATGGCCTCGGAGATGGTGTCGCCGATCTCGCGGTCGGCGGCGGAGATGGCCGCCACCTGGGCGACCTGCTCCTTGGACTCGATGTCGACGGAGATGTCCTTGATGCCCTCGACGGCCCGCTCCACGGCGGCCTCGATGCCCTTCTTGAGCGACATGGGGTTGGCGCCGGCGGCCACGTTGCGCAGGCCCTCGCGGACCATGGCCCAGGCCAGCACGGTGGCGGTGGTGGTGCCGTCACCGGCCACGTCGTCGGTCTTCTTGGCCACTTCCTTGACCAGCTCGGCCCCGATGCGCTCGTAGGGGTCCTCGAGCTCGATCTCCTTGGCGATGGAGACGCCGTCGTTGGTGATGGTGGGGGCGCCCCACTTCTTGTCGAGCACCACGTTGCGGCCCTTGGGGCCGAGGGTGACGCGTACGGCGTCGGCCAGCTGGTTCATCCCGCTCTCGAGCGACCTGCGGGCGCTCTCTTCGAAGGCGATCATCTTGGACATCGGCGTGTGCTCCTCTGGTCTTCGATCCGGTCACGGACCCGTTAGCACTCTCAACGGTCGAGTGCTAACAGCAAACCACGCGGTGGCCACGTTCGCAACCGGGGCGGCGATCAGGCCGGATAGGTGCTCACCTCGCTGGCCTTGACCGAGACCCAGACGTCGGTCCCGGCGACCAGCGCCAGGTCGGCCACCGCCGCACCGGTCACCTCGGCCACGATGGGCACGGACCCTTCGACCCGTACCCTGGCCCGACCGCCCGGGGCCGGCTCGATGCTGTCCACGGTGCCGGTCCAGACGTTCCGGGGCGTGCCCTCGGGAGGGCGGCGGTGGAGGGCCACGGCCCGCGGATGGATGATGGCGAAGACTTCGCCGCTCCCTGCGTCGGGCGCGGCGAGGGCAACGCCGCCGGCCAGTTCGACGCTGTCGCCCGTGGCCCGCCCACGAAGCAGGTTCACTCCGACCAGGTCGGCGACATAGCGGCTGCGAGGGCGTTCGGCGACGTCGGCGGCGGTGCCGGCCTGCGTGACCCGGCCGCCCTCGATGACGACGAGGCGGTCGGCCAGAGCCACCGCCTCGAGCGGGTCGTGGGTGACCACGACGTGCACGCCGTCGTGGCCCTGGAGGTGACGGCGCAGGTCGCGCCGGGTCTGCGGTCGGGCGGTGGCGTCCAGGGCGGCCAGGGGCTCGTCCAGCAGCACCAGGCGGGGCTCGGTGGCGAGGGCTCGGGCCAGGGCGACGCGCTGGGCCTGGCCACCGGAGAGCTGTGCCGGCCGGGCCGACGCGACGTCGCCCATGCCCACGTGGTCCAGCCAGGCCGCGGCCCGGGTGGCGGCGTCGGTCGGTCGGGCGCCCCGGCTGCGGAGCCCGAAGGCGACGTTCTCGAGGGCGCTGAGGTGGGCGAACAGCAGGAGGTCCTGGAACACCAGGCCGACACCACGGTCCTCGGCGGGGACGTGCTCGCCGCTCGCCGTGTCGTCCAGCACCCGGCCGTCGAGCACCACCCGACCACGGTCGAGCGGCTGCAGGCCGGCCAGGGCCCGCAGGAACGTTGTCTTGCCCGCACCGTTCGGGCCCACGAGGGCGACGACCTCGCCCTCGTCGACGTGGAGCGCGACGTCGAGGTGGAGGTGGCCCCGCGTGAGCACGACGTGGGCGTCCAGCGCTGCTTCGTGCCGGCGGGCGCCCCGGTCCCCGCTCTCGCGCTCACGGGGTGCGGGGCGGGTCGTCATCCCGCGCCCAGCCACCGGTCCCGCAGGGCGACCAGGACGGCCACCGACACGGCCAGCAGCACCAGGCTCAGGGCGACAGCCGCCTCCAGGCGACCCGACTCGAGCAGGACGTAGACCTGCAGCGGCAGGGTGGAGGTACGGCCGGGCGTGTTGCCGGCGAAGGTGATGGTGGCCCCGAACTCACCGAGGGCCCGGGCCCAGCACAGCACCGTCCCGGCGACGAGGGCAGGCCGGGCGAGGGGGAGGGTCACCCGCCGGAACACCGTCCAGCGACCGGCGCCAAGGGTCCTTGCCGCCTCCTCGTAGCGCCGGTCGAGGGAGCGGAAGGCGGCCTCGGCCGGGACGACGAGGAACGGCATGGCCACGAACGTCTCGGCCAGGACGGCGCCGGCGGTGGTGAAGGGAAGCCGCAGCCCGAACCAGTCGAACAGCCAACGACCGAGCAGCCCCTGACGCCCGAAGGCGAGCAGCAGGGCCACGCCGCCCACGACCGGCGGGAGGACCATGGGAAGGGTGCTCAGGGCCCGGAGGAGGCGGCGGCCGGGGAACTCCACCCGGGCCAGGACCCACGCGAGGGGCACGCCGAAGAGGACCGACAGGGCGGTGGCCCACAGCGAGCACACCAGCGAGAGGCGGAGGGCGGTGCGGATCCCGGGCGACCACAGGTCGCCGCCCAGGTCCGTCCACGGCGCCCGCCAGAGCAGCCCGGCCACCGGCAGGAGGAGGAAGGCGGCGGCCACGCCCGCCAGGACGACCGCGGGGGCCGGGGCCCGAGCGGCCCTCCGAGCGGGGGCCGGGGCCCGAGCGGCCCTCCGAGCGGGAGACAGGGCCCGAGCGGCCCTCCGAGCGGCAGACACAGCCGATCAGCGGGGCGCGAAGCCGAACCGGGCAAGGACCTGCCGGCCCTCGGGGGACTGGACGTGGTCGACCCACGCCCGGGCCGCGGCGGTGTCCCGCAGGACGGCGACCGGGTAGGCCGTGGTGACGTTGTGGGCGTCGTCGACGGCGACGCCCTCGACCCCGGGGGCGCGCACGTCGGTGGCGTAGGCCAGCCCGGCGTCGGCTTCGCCGAGGCTGACGCGAGACACCACGGCCTTGACGTGTTCCTCGAACGACGCCGGCCGCAGATCGACAGCGGCGGCCTCCAGGGCCTCGGCTGCGGCCCGCCCGCACGGGACCTCCGGCGCGCACAGGACCACGGTGAGCCCGGGTCGGGCCAGATCGGCCAGGCCGGTGATCCCACGCGGGTTGCCGCGCGCCACGGCGACGGCCAGGCGGTTGAGGGCGAACACGGTCGGTCCACTGACGACCCGGCCGGCGGCCACGACCAGGGCCATCGTGGCCTCGTCGGCCGTCGCCAGCACGTCGCCCGGCGCACCGTCCACCACCTGACGGGCCAGCGCGGACGAGGCGCCGGAGGACAGGGCGACGGTCACGTCCGGGTGGCGGGCCTCGAACGTCCGGGCCAGCTCGTCGAAGGCTTCGGTCAGCGACGCCGCCGCGAGCACGCGCAGCGTGCCCGGAGGATCGGCGACGCCGCACGCCGCCCCGGCGAGAGCCAGGACGGCCACGACGGCCAGGGCGGCGAGGCCGCCGAGGCGTCCTCTCACCCGGGCCGCTCGACCACCACGTTGGTGGACTTCACCGCCGCGACGGCCAGCATCCCCGGCTCCAGGCCCATCTCGTCGGCTGCCTCCCGGGTCATGAGCGAGACGACCCGGTGGCCGCCGGCGGCGATGTCGACCTGGGCCATGACGCCGTCCTTCACCACCCGGGTGACGATGCCGGGGAAGCGGTTGCGGGCCGACCGGCTGACGACCACGTCGGGTTCGGGCGCCGACGCGCTCTCCCGCAGGAAGCGGGCCAGCTCGGCTCCGTC
>JALYGL010000077.1 GCA_030777125.1 Actinomycetota bacterium | reverse complement strand
CGGTCACCACCGAGGCGCGGTAGAGGTTGGCGATCTGCTGGCTCAACACGTCGACCCGACCCCGGATGTCGTCGAACCCCTCGGCGTGCTTGCGCACGGTGCGCAGGATCTCCGGGGCCCGCTCCAGCGAGCCCTCGAAGCGAGGGTTGAGAAAGGCATCCTCGTCGTAGGTCGACCAGGTCTGGCCGAGGAGGGCGCCGACGGCCACGACACCACCGGCGGCCCCGGCCACCACCCAGCTCAGGCGGCGTCCGGGGAGCACGGCGCCGACGAGGATGCCCACGGCCAAGGCGGTGAGCACGGCCTGTCGGGCGAAGCGCTCGACGAGGGGCTCGATGTCGTCGGCCAGCTCGCGGCGCAGCCGGGTCTCGGCGTCGGGGCGTGTCAGCAGCACCTGCACCTGCTCCAGGCTGAGCTCCTGGACGCGCACGTTGACGGCGAGGGGGGCATCGTGGGTGGCCGCCGAGACGGCGCCGAGGGGTGGCAGCCCGAGGTGTGTGCGGCTGTCCCGGCTCCACCGCGCCCGAAGCTCCACCCGTCCGGGCCCCAGCTCGCCCGAGGTGGGCAGACCGAAACCGACGGTGGCGATCGCCGCCGCGCCGCCCAGCACGACGACGAGCACCAGTGGACCGAGCCGGCGGGCGGTGACCCAGGCCGACCACCGCGGGTGCCTCGGCCTCTTCTCGCTCCGGTCGGCGACGGGCTCAGCGCCCGCTGCCTCGTCGGGGCCGGCCGGGCTCATGACCCTGAAGGTAGATGCCCCCACCGCCCCGAGGCATGGTCACGGGCGACGCGATACGCGGAGCCGCCCGGCCGGCCAAAGGGCCAGCCGGGCGGGTGTCCCGAACAGACTCGCTGTCTAGCGGAACTTGATGGTGCCGCAGGCGACCGGCAGCTCGGCCTCGAGAGGAACGTCGCTTCCGACGGCCTCGGAGAGCGACGAAATGCCCGGCTCGAGGTCGTACTCGCCGTTGTCGTTGAGGTCCTGGCCGTGGATGACGATGTGCAGCTGATCGAGGCCCTCGGCGAACTCGGAGGGAATGGTGAAGGTGCGGTCGTAGTCGAGGTCGCCGGATTCGGTGGCCACCGGGAAGCGGTCCAGGGCCAGGGCCTCGTCGAACCCTGGGCCGGTCCCGCCGGTGGTGGTCAACGAGATGTCGATGGGCCCGTAGTCGGGCTGACCCTCGGCGGTGTCGACGAGGCCGTCTTCGTTCTTGTCGGCATCGAGGTTCGGGCACTCGTTGTGTGCGTCCAGGTCGCCGTGGATGTGCATGGCGTGGGGCAGGCCGGGGCTCAGCTCATGGCCGTCGATCACGGTGTGCAGCTCGTCGCCACGCAACACCAGCTCGGCTCGAGCGGTCACGTCGGACCCATTGTCGGAGTCGGGGTCGTGGGGCACCGGAAGCAGGTCGGCCCGGAACTCCTCGACGGCATGAGCGTCCTCCGACGACGTCGACTCTGCCCGCTCGGCGAGAGCCGGGGCCGTCGACAACAGGGCGGTGGCGGCAACGGCGGTGAGGACGAGCGACTTCCTTCGGGGCACAGCGGACTCCTTGTGTGGGGGGGTTTGCACACCTTCTACGGGGCCCGAGGGGTCAGCGGATGGCAGTTATTGGTCAATAGATGACGGCGGAAAGAAGAACCGGCATCGGAGGCCTTAGCATGGGACAGCCGCTGTTTTCCTCACCGCGGCGCTGCTCACGTCCCGAAAGGCTCACCCCATGCCCGCGCGTTCCGACCTGCGCAACGTCGCCATCATCGCCCACGTCGACCACGGCAAGACCACGCTGGTCGACGCCATGTTGTGGCAGTCCGGCGTGTTCCGCACCAACCAGGACGTCAACGAGCGGGTGATGGACTCGACCGACCTCGAGCGGGAGAAGGGCATCACCATCCTGGCCAAGAACACCTCGGTGCGCTACGGCGACGTGAAGCTGAACATCGTCGACACGCCGGGCCACGCCGACTTCGGCGGTGAGGTCGAGCGGGCCCTGGCCATGGTCGACGGCGTGCTGCTGCTGGTCGACGCCGCCGAGGGCCCCCAGCCCCAGACCCGCTTCGTGTTGCGCAAGGCCCTCGGGTCCGAGCTGCCGGTCATCCTGGTGATCAACAAGGTCGACCGCGCCGACGCCCGGGCCGCCGAGGTCATCGACGAGGTCTACGAGCTGTTCCTCGACCTCGACGCCCAGGCCGACCAGATCGACTTCCCCATCGTCTACTGCAACGCCAAGGACGGGTGGGCCTCGACAGTGGCCGGCGTCGACGGTTCCGACCTCAAGCCCCTGTTCGAGCTGCTGGTCGAGACCATCCCCGCTCCCACCTACGACGAGGGCCACCCCCTCCAGGCGTTGGTCACCAACCTCGACCGCTCCCCCTACCTCGGACGCCTGGCCCTGTGCCGGGTGCGCCAGGGCACCATCCGCAAGGGCCAGACGGTGGCGTGGTGCCGGGCCAACGGTGAGATCGAGCAGGTCCGCCTGAGCGAGATGTTCGTCGCCGAGGGCCTCGAGCGGGTGCCCGCCGACCAGGCCGGGCCGGGCGAGATCATCGCCGTGGCCGGACTGGCCGACGTGACCATCGGCGAGACCCTGGCCGCCGCCGACGACCCCCGGCCGCTTCCGGTCATCACCATCGACGAGCCCAGCCTCTCGATGACCCTCGGGGTGAACACCTCGCCGCTGGCCGGCCA
>JALYGL010000076.1 GCA_030777125.1 Actinomycetota bacterium | reverse complement strand
GAGCGGGCGACGGGAATCGAACCCGCGTTCTCAGCTTGGGAAGCTGATGTTCTGCCTCTGAACTACGCCCGCGGCGGGTTCGACTGTACCTGCCGGCGGCCGGTCCCGGTATCGTGCCCCGGCGATGATCCTGTCCGACCGCACCATCCGCGAGGAGCTGGCCTCGGGGCGGATCGTCATCGACCCCCTCGACCCGCGCAGCGTCCAGCCGTCGTCGGTCGACCTCACCGTCGACCGCTACTTCCGGGTGTTCCGCAACCACACCATGGGCTTCATCGACGTCAAGCAGGACCAGGAGGACCTCACCGAGCTAGTCGAGGTCGGCGCCGACGACGTGTTCATCCTGCATCCAGGAGAGTTCGTCCTGGGGTCCACCGCCGAGCGGGTGACCCTGCCCGACGACCTCGTCGCCCGCCTCGAGGGGAAGTCGAGCCTGGGCCGGCTCGGGCTGCTCATCCACTCCACCGCCGGGTTCGTCGACGCCGGCTGGGACGGCCACCTGACCCTGGAGCTGTCCAACGTCGCCAACTTGCCCATCACCCTGTACCCCGGTATGAAGATCGGCCAGATCAGCTTCCTGCGCATGACCGGCCCGGCTGAGTCGCCGTACGGCTCCAGGGGCGTGGGGTCGAAGTACCAGGGCCAGCGGGGCCCCACGCCGAGCCGCTATTTCGAGAACTTCGGGGGCCGGCCGGAGCGTTCACCCTGAGGTAACAACTCGGCAATGTTGGCCTCCTAAGGTCGACGAAGTGGACGTCACACTCCTGCCATGGCCGGACGAGGAGGAGCGCCGCCTGCGCCTGAGCCAGGCCGGCGGGGCCCGGCTGTTGCTGGTCGCCGACGGGCATTCGCCGCCAGCGCCGGTCGACTGCCTGGAGGACTGGATCCGGGTCCCCGCGCCCGAGGAGGACATGCGGGCCCGGGTGGAGGCGCTCACCGTTCGCATGGTCGCCCATCGCCACGCCACCCCCGTCCTCGACCCTGACGGGGTGCTCCGGTACGGCGGCCGGTGGACGGCCCTTCCCCCGCTCGAATCCCGGTTGACGGAGACCCTGCTCGACCGCTTCGGGGCGGTGGCCAGCCGGGAGGCGCTGATCCGGGCCGGGTGGCCGTGCGGCGCGCCGGGGCGCAACGCCCTCGACGTGCACGTCCTGCGTCTCCGCCGCCGCCTGGCGCCCCTCCCGCTGGCCATCCGCACCGTGCGGTCGCGGGGCTACCTCCTGGAGGCGGCGCCACCGGAGGCCCGGCAGCTCGCCCCGTAAGCTGTCGGGCATGTCTCTCGACCTCTCCAGCCTGGTCCAGTCTGCGTCCACCAAGATCGTGCTGGTGGTCATCGACGGCCTGGGCGGGTTCGCCGGTCCCGACAGGGGCACCGAGCTGGAGGAGGCCGCCACCCCCAACCTCGACCGCCTGGTCGCGGGCGGGTCGGTCGGGCTCCTCGACCCGGTGGGTCCCGGCATCACCCCGGGATCGGGCCCCGCCCACCTGGCCCTGTTCGGCTACGACCCGGTGGAGTTCCAGTTGGGTCGGGGCGCTCTCTCGGCCGCCGGGCTCGAGTACGAGATCAAGCCCGGCGACGTGGCCGCCCGAGGCAACCTGGCCACCCTCGACGACGCCGGTCGGGTCGTCGACCGCCGGGCCGGGCGTCTGCCCGACGCCGAGGCCGTCGAGGTGGTCAAGAAGCTGTCCGAGGGCGTCGCCATCGACGGCGTGGAGGTCACCATCGCCCACGAGGCCCAGCACCGGGTGCTGGTCATCTTCCGGGGGCCGGACCTGAGCGCCGCCCTGTCCGACACCGACCCCCAGGTCACCGGCGTGCCGCCGTCGCACGCCATGGCCCACACCCGTTTCGCCGAGCGCACGGCCGAGGTGGTGGCCGAGTTCGACCGCCAGGTGCGGGCCCTGCTGGCCGACCAGCCCCGGGCCAACGCCATCCTCCTGCGAGGGTTCGACTCCCACCGCGACCTGCCGTCGATGCACGAGCGCTATGGCGTTCGGTCGGCGGCGGTGGCCGTCTACCCGATGTACCGGGGCATCGGCCGACTGGTGGGCATGCAGGTCCTTCCCACGCCGGCCGACCTCGACGACGAGCTGCAGCTCCTGCACGACCACTGGAACTCCTACGACTACTTCTTCTTCCACCACAAGCCGGCCGACTCCGCCGGTGAAGACGGGGACTTCGAGGCCAAGGTGGCGGCGATCGAGGCGCTCGACGCCGCCGTCCCGACCCTGATGGACATGAACCCCGACGTGCTGGTGGTCACCGGCGACCACGCCACGCCCAGCCAGATGGCGGCCCACTCATGGCACCCTGTGCCGGTGCTCATGTCCGGTCCCCTGGCCGGGCGCGACCACGTCGAGCGGTTCGGCGAGCGGTGGTGTCGCGACGGCGCACTCGGCCGCCGTCCGGCGACCGAGCTGATGCCGATCATGCTGGCTGCCGCCGGCCGCCTGGCCAAGTACGGGGCCTGAGCTCCGCTCGCCAGCCGACTTGTTCGCGATATCGCGTCTACGGGGAAACTCCGCGCAGAGGTGGCTCGGGGTTGAGGTTGCCGGACCGGAAGCCCTCGAGGTCGAGAGTGACGTAGCGGTAGCCGGCGGACTTGAGGGCGGCGACCACCTCGGCCCGGCGGGCCACCGCAGCCGCCAGGTCGGCGGTGTCCAGCTCGACCCGGGCCAGGTCGCCGTAGTGACGGACCCGGAGCTGGCCGAACCCGAGGGCGGACAGGGCGGCCTCGGCCCTCGCCACCCGGTCGAGGGTGCCCAGGGTCACCGGGGTGCCGTAGGGCATGCGGGAGGCCAGGCAGGCGGCGGCCGGCTTGTCCCAGGTGCGCAGGCCGAGGCGCCGGGACTCCTCCCGGACGTCGGCCTTGGTGAAGCCGGCGTCGACCAGGGGGAAGGCGGCGCCCCGCTCCGCCGTCACCCGCTGGCCGGGCCGGTGGTCGCCCAGGTCGTCGAGGTTGGTGCCGAGTACGACCGTGGCCCGTTCGGCCTCGGCCAGCGGCGCGACCACGTCCATGAGCTCGGCCTTGCAGTGGGCGCAGCGGTCGGTGTCGTTGGCCACGTACTCGGGCCGGGCCAACTCCTCGGTCTCGACCGTCAGCCAGCGAAGGCCCCACTCGTCGGCCAGGGCCCGGCAGTCAGCCGCCTCCGACGGAGCCAGCGACGGCGACACCGCGGTCACGGCCAGCGCTGCCTCGGGGCCCAGGGTTTCGGCCGCCACCCACGCCAGGAAGGCGGAGTCGGCGCCGCCGCTGAACGCGACCAGGACCCGGTCGAGGCCGCGGAGGCGGGCGCGCAGCGCGCCGAGGTCACCCACGACGCCGAGGGTAGTCATGCATGCCGGCGGGCACCGGGTCGTTCCGACCTCGCCCGCCGGTGCCGGCGGGGGGGCCCAGCCCCGCGGGCGTCACCGCCGCGCCACCGGCACATCACGAGCTCACGCTGCCCCCCAGGTAGGCGGCGCGCACGGACTCGTCGTCGAGGAGGTCGGCCGCCGGGGCGCCCTTCACGATCCGTCCCGTCTCCAGCACGTAGGCCCGCGACGCCCGTCTGAGGGCCTGGGCCGCGTTCTGCTCCACCAGCAGGACGGTGGTGCCCTGGGCGTTGATGTCGGTGATGATGGACAGGATCTGGTTCACCAGCTTGGGGGCCAGCCCCATCGACGGCTCGTCGAGCAGCAGCACCGTGGGCCGGGCCATGAGCGCCCGCCCGATGGCCAGCATCTGCTGCTCGCCCCCCGACAAGGTGCCACCGGGCTGCGTGCGCCGTTCCTGGAGCCGGGGGAACAGGCCGAACACCCGGTCGAACTCGGCCTGCAAACCGCTCTTCGCCCCCTTGCGGGCGTAGGCCCCCATCTCCAGGTTCTCCAGGACCGACATCCCGGGGAAGATGCGGCGCCCTTCGGGTGCCTGGCAGATGCCCATCGTCACCCGGCGATGGGCGGGGACGCCCGAGACGTCCTCGCCCTGGAACCGGACCGCGCCGGACGTGAGCGGGCGCAGGCCCGAGATGGTCTTGAGCGTGGTGGTCTTGCCCGCCCCGTTGCCCCCGATGAGGGTGACGATCTCGCCTTCGTCGACGTGCATCGACACGCCCTTGAGGGCGTGGACCTGGCCGTAGTGGACGTGGATGTCGTCGAGCTCCAGCAGCGGGGCCATCAGCCGGGCGCCCCCAGGTAGGCCTCGACCACCCGAGGGTCGCGCTGGACGTCTGCGGGTAGGCCCTCGGCGATCTTCTGGCCGAAGTCGAGCACGACCACGCGGTCGGACAGGCCCATCACCAGGCTCATGTCGTGCTCGATGAGCACGATGGTGAGGCCCCGGGCCCGCAGGTCGAGCACCAGGTCGACCAGCCCCTGCTTCTCGGCCGGGTTCATGCCCGCGGCGGGCTCGTCGAGCAGCAGGACGGAGGGCCCGGTGGCCACCGCCCGGGCGATCTCCAGCCGGCGCTGGTCGCCGTAGGGCAGGTTTCGAGCCAGGTCGCCGCCCCTGCCGCCAAGGCCCACCAGGTCGAGGAGCCGGCGGGCCTCCTCCGCGCTCTCGCGTTCCTCCCGGCGGTGCCGGGGCAGCCCCAGTAGGGCGCCGGGGACGCTGGTGCGGTGGCGGGCGTCGACCCCCACCATCACGTTCTCCAGCGCCGTCATGTTGGGGAACAGCCGGATGTTCTGGAACGTGCGGGCCACCCCGGCCTGGGTCACCTGGTGCTGGGCCCGGCCGACCAGGTCCTGGCCGTCGCAGCGGATGTCGCCGGTGGCCGGCCGGAAGACGCCGGTGATGCAGTTGAAGACGGTGGTCTTGCCCGCCCCGTTCGGGCCGATGACGGCCAGGATCTCCCCCTTGTCCACTTCGAGGGCCACGTCGTCGAGGGCGACGACGCCACCGAACTCCATGCGGACCTTCGAGAGCTCGAGCACCGGACCGCCGTCGCTGGCCGTTCGGGAGAGATCGAGGTCGCCGGCCCCGTCGCCGGAAGCTGCAACCGCAGCGGGGACGGCGCCGTCGCCCGCGGCCGAGGTCGCGGCCTCGTCGTCGCCCACCTCGGCCTCCACCGTCGCCCCCAGAGACTGGTCCGGCGTCGGGTCGGCCAGCTCGGCGGCGTGCTGGCGGCTGGGAAGGAGGCCCTGGGGTCGGAACACCATGAACACCACCAGGGCGGCGCCGAACAGCAGGACCCTGTACTCGGTGATCGTGCCCGCGTTCCCACCGGTGAGGGTGTTCAACCAGCGGGTCAGCGTCTCTCCGGCAGCCAGGTCGCGCAGGTACTCGGGGATGAACCCGACGAGGAACGCCCCCAGGATGACCCCCGGGATCGACCCCATGCCGCCCAGCACGACCGCGCTGAGGATGAGCACGGACAGGAAGAAGGGGAAGTTGTCGGGGCTGATGAAGCTCACCTTGCTGGCGTAGATCCACCCGCCGAGCCCGCCGACGGCGGCGCCCATGGCGAAGGCCCACAGCTTCATCGTGAAGTTGGGGACGCCCATGGCCTGGGCGGCGTCCTCGTCCTCGCGGATGGCGGACCAGGCGCGGCCCACCCGCGACCGGTTGAGGCGGACGATCACCACGATGGTGAGCACGACGGCGGCCAGCGTCACGTAGTAGTAGGGGAGGGCGTCGAACTTGAACTCGGTGCCGAGCACCGCCGAGGGATGGGGGATCCCGGTGATCCCGCGCGCCTCGCCCAGCGACTCGCTGTTCTCGGCCACGATCCGTACCACCTCGCCGAAGCCGAAGGTGACGATGGCCAGGTAGTCGCCCCGGAGGCGCAACGTGGGGGCGCCGAGCACCACGCCGGCCACCATGGCCACCACGATGGCCACCGGGAGGACCTCCCAGGCGCTGAGCCCCGAGGCGGTGGTGAGCTTGGCCGTGGTGTAGGCGCCGACGGCGTAGAAGGCGACGTACCCGAGGTCGAGCAGCCCAGCGGCGCCGACCACGATGTTGAGCCCCAGGGCCAGCACCACGTACAGCCCCACCGGGAAGAACAGCACGCTCTGCCAGTACGAC